>NZ_JBBAKG010000166.1:0-9397 GCF_040403615.1 Haliscomenobacter sp.
TTCTCAAAACTAATCCTTCTCCTCTAGTCTTCAAATTTTAATGCGTTTACCCTGAGGTTACTCCCCACCCAGGGCAATTGTATACAATCCCTGCTTTAACTTTGGAAAGTGAAGCACTCAAGACAATTGCAATAATTGCAGAAAAAATCAAGATTTTCTTTTTCATAATTTGATTTTTTGAATTCTCTTCCTACTCTCTCGGCTTTTCGGAATCCGCCAAATCCAACGCTCCGATTATCATCGTGTTGAATTCTATACAAATAAAAACCCTGTCGGGGACAAAAAATGAATAAACAGAAAAAAATTAAAAAAATCACTCCCAACCAAATTCTACATTTCCAGTCAAATACTATTTCCTCCGCTCCCTTCCTGCTTGGGTAAATCTTAAAAGCCCCTCCATTCCCAGCATTGCACAATGAAAACCAGCCCCTTTTTTACTCCTTGATCCCATTAAAAATATATTTTTTGCGCAACCTGCAAAATTCAAGCTCCCATTTTTCATGCTCTCGTAAATAGGAGATCCATCTTTTCATGGTCCGGGTAGATACCTCGAAGGCATCCGCCAATTCCTCCAGATTTCCGCCCCGTCCTTTGCGAAGCCAATTTTTCAAGCGTTCTAAACATTGGTGTTTTTCTACAAAAGTCATGATAGTAGTGTGTTTTATTGGAAAAAATGACTCGAGCGAGGAAATTTTTTGAATGAAGAGTAACGAATAAACTGGCACTTCGGCTTCGCTCAGTGACCAGTTTATTCGTTACTCTTCATTCAAAAAATTTCTCATTCCAAGAGCACATACGCGCGGCGTTTTCGACAATACTCAATGTTGTGCCCCAGGTTTTGTAAGCGTTCAATGTCCCGGTTCAGCGTGACCCGAGATACGTTCAGCGACTGAATCAACAGTTCCATACTGGCTTCAGAGTGCTGGTTCAACAAGCCCAGCAGGGTGTTTAAGCGATTAAGCGTTTCTTGATAATTCATACGACTTTAGTTTATGGTTTGTAGTTGAAGAGTTGAAAAGACGCTACAGAAGCCTCTTTTCAATTCTTCAACCCTTCAACTTTTTAACTCTTTTCCAAAGCATTACTGGCAATACCCAGAATACCACCAGTAGTGAAAACAGCAGCCCACCTGCCGAGCCGATGGCAAGGGCAAACCAAAACACCTCGGTATCGCCTTCCAACATAAATGGGATGAGGCCACAGATAGTAGACACTACGGTAAGCAAGATGGTACGCGCGCGCCGCACAGTGGCTTTGAGCAAAGTGCGATTGGCGTGGCGCATCCGGGTAGCCATTTGGCGGTAATCACTGATGATAAAAATAGCAGCGTTGACCACCATGCCACCCAGCAACACAATGGCGGCATAGCCCCCTTGATCAAAGTAAAAATCGCCCCAGGCAAAGGTGAGAAAGAGGCCAATCAGCGAAAGCGGAATCACCAGCACCACCGCCAGAGGCAGCCGCAGGCTTTCAAACAATACCGCACAAATGATGTAATTGCTGAGCAAAAGGAGCAAAATCAAGCCATATTGGCGAGTGGTTTTGGCGGTATCCCAGCGATAAGCCTCTACTTTTGCCTCATAACCTGCTGGCAAACTGGGACGGAGTACCTCCAATTGCTCGTTGAGGTGCTTGATCCCGAAGGAAGGCGAGCCCACGTAATCAAAACTCAGTGCTCGGACGTAGCGGCGGTCTTCGCGGTGAATAGACGATGAGCCTTTTTCCCAACTCAATTCGGCCAGGTTTTGTAGGCGCAGGCGTCGTGTGGAATCCAGACTGAGGGAGCTGCGCAGCAGTTCGTAAGTAGAAAAGTTAACCGCGTGCTGCGCGCTGAGCAGTACTGGGACCAACTGGACGCTGAGGGGTGCCGCTTCATCGGTGCTGCGGATGTTTAGAGGAATCTCAAAACCCGGATTTGCAGGCAGGGTCTGTTCCCGCAGCGCGTTGGTCAACTCGCTGCGCAATGCCCCGGCTTGCGCCAGGCGGGCTGCATCCAGTTTGAGGTGATAGGCATAGGTGGCCTTTTCTTCCCAACTCAACAGCGCATCAATGTTTACCTTTTGAACCCGGGGGTGTTGTTCCAACAGCGTTTTGAGGCGCAACGCCTGGCGCTCCAGTTCATCGTAGTTGTAGCCCAATAGTTTGACCCGAAAACTGGGTGTTCCTTCCCCCGAGGCATTGGAAAATCCTTGGCCCACGCCATATACACTCCATTGCACCCCACTCCAGTCCAAGGAGAGGGCTACCAGGCGCGACTTCAGTTGAAAAGGCAAGGCTGCTTTTTCATAGGCTTTTTCAAAAGTAATTTCAATTTCGCCGTATTCACCAGAGTAAACATTGGTTACATATTTTTCAAGGCCCTTTACGCCTGCCAAGTAATCCTCCATGCGTTCGAGCAGGTAGTTCATTTGAGCTGGGGTATTGCCACTGGGCAGTTCGGCGCTTACATACAGGCGGGTGCGTTCGGGGTCGCGGTAGCTGTAGCGTTCGTATACGTCGCGAACAAAAAGCCGCAGTGCGCCGCCCAGCAGTTGATCCACCCAGGGGCGGATGTCTTCCTGGTAGGTGTCGCTGCCAATGGTCTGATTGTACCATTCCTGCCCTTCCCATTTGCTGGGTAGCAGGAATACAGGCAGGCCGAAGGCGAGTAACCAGAGGGTAAGGAAGGCAGTGCGGTAGCGGGCGCAAAATTCAATCAGGCGATAATACCCCCGAAAAAACGCCACGTTGCGGCGCCCCTTGCGGGTGGCTGAATGAGGTTCGTTTTTAGCGCGAGATGTTGCGGAGCGCCAGCCCCCCCGAGGTTGTTCAGTCCCAGCAGCATCTTGCGCCTGGAGCAAACCTTTTCCTCCTAGATTGCTATGACTTTGGGCACCCGCGAGGGGTGCCCCGACGAGCTCCACCATTCCTGGAATAAATCCAAAGGCGGTGACCAAAGACGTTCCCAACGCCAAACAAATCACTATACAAAAATCACTCAAATTTTGTCGATCCTCGGCTGGCAATAAAAAGACCAGCAAAAGTGCAGCTGCCGTGGTGAGGGTTGCCCCCAACAAAGGAATAATTACACCTCGCTGGTGGTTTTGGCGGTAGTAATCCAGCATCACGATGGCATTGTCGATCATGATGCCAAAAGCTATGGCTAGTCCGGCCAGGGTATACAGGTGAATTTCTACACTGAGCACCCAAACTGCCAGTATGGTCAGCGCCAGATTGATCAGCAGCGCACTCAACAAAATAAGCAGGTGCCGCCAGTTGCGGTAAGCCAACAGGACAAACAGCGATAAAATGGCCATCGAGAGGGCGGTGCGGCGCTGGGTCTTTTGCAATTCATTGGCCAGATATTCGGTGTTGTCATAATCAAGGCGGGCGCGGTAGCCCGTAGGGAGCCGTTGGGCAATTTGAGGAACCAACGATTTGAGGGTTTGGGCCAATACAATGCTGTTTTCGGTACTGCGCGAGAAGAGCGAGAGATTGACCGAGTTTTTGCCGTTGATGCGAAAAAACTGTTGGGGTTCTTGTTCTTCAAGGTAGACTTCGGCAAGGGCTTTGAGGGGAATGCTGGTGCCATTTTTTCCCTGTAAATGGATGGATTCAATCTCCGTCGGGGCGACCCTTGGTGGTCGCCCTGAAGGCGGGACGACCACGTAGGGTCGCCCCTTCAATGCCAAAAAATATTCCTCACCCTGTTTTGTGCGCACTGCCCCCGGGTAGGTTGTAGCAAAATGTTCTTGCAGGGTACTTTCAATCTGTTGAGGACTGATCCCATATGCGCGTAGACGTTCCGGGTAAAAATTGATGCGCAATTGGATGTCTTCGGTGCCGGAGATTTGAACCTCGCGCAAACCTTTCACTTCCGCGAGGGCTTTGCGGAAAGTTTCTTCAGCTATTTTTTTGATTTGAAACGCGGCAGCCGGCCCTTCGATGGTGTACACCAGTAGTGGGCTTTGGCGGATGGCCGCATTCTCACCGCCGCCACTGCGTTGCACCTCTGGGTAAGATACGCCAGGGGGCAGACTAGGAAACACTTGCCGAATCAGGGCATTGACCTCAAATTGCTTGAGTTCCATGTCTACCTTGCGGTCAAACAGCAAGGTAATGCGCCCCTCGTTGTAGCTGGACACAGAATTGATGGATTTGAGTTGGCTCAACTGCGCCAACACCCCTTCCAATAAGGAGGTAGCTTGTTGTTCTACCACATCGGGAGTGGCATTGGCTACCGAAAAAGAGACGATGAATTGGGTAGAATGGTCTTTGGGCAGCAAATCAACCGACAAGCGCGGCACGGCCACTACGCTCAGGCAGGCAACGGCAATGAACAGCAAAACTGTGCGTATTGGGGATAAGGATCCCATCGTACTTAGGATTACTGCTTTTGAGTTGAAAGGTTAAAAAGTTGAAGGATTGAAGGGAAGCTACCGCAGCGCCCCTTACAATTCGGCTTCACATCGGCTTCGCTCAGTGACCAGCTCAGTGACCGGGTCACTGCGGTAGCTTCTCTTCAGCATTTCAACCCCTACAGCTTTTCAACTATAAAGCGAGATTTTTGAGAATTAATTCCGTACGAAAAGGAAATGTAATGTGTAGGTAAAGCAATTGTAAATAAAATAGGCCACTAATCTCGTGCATATATTTCGAAAGAAAAAGAATAATTCCACTTTTTTAAAAAAACTTAACATTTGTTCAAAGTTTGGTGCCAGTAACCAAATCAAACAGCGTCAATTTTCGCAAAGAATGGTACGCTTCCCAAAAAGAGCGCAGCGCCGCAAAATAGGTTCGCCGGGCCTCGTCTTTTTCTACCAGCGCCACATTGAGGTCGGTCACTGAAAGTTTGCCCAAACGGTATTGCTCCAGGGCCAGTTGGTAGCGTTCGGCACCAATGGCATCGGTGCGTTCGGCGATACTGATGCTGGCCCGCAGCAGGTCGAGGTTGTTGATGATGGTGGATATTTCCTTGCGCAGGTTGAGTTCTTCCTGAGCGATGGTGTAATCCACTACTTTTTGATTGGCTTCGGCAATGCCGCGCTGGGCTTTGTTGCGCCCCCAATCCAGTACAGGTACTTTGACCCCAATGCTGAAACGCTGCTGGTTGGTAAGTGGGTTGAATACATTGCCAACCTGATTGCCCGCCCCATTGAAGCCCAAAGATGCGGTGAGGTTCACCTGATTGCGGCTGGTGCGCGCCTGATTGAGGTCGCGCTCGGCTTCCAGCCTACGGCGCTCAAAGGAGAGGTATTCCGGGCGGTTTTCTTTCGCTTCGCGAAAAGCGCTTTCTTCGTCCATGGTTTGGAGGGGAAGTTCGTTAGGAATACTCAGGTTTAAAGCCTCTTCCTCCTGTAGCCCCAACTGTACTTTGAGGTTCAGGAGTCCGGTGCGCAAGTCGGCAGCTGCTTTTTTTTGTGCCTGCGATGCCCGCAAAATCTGTAATTCGATTTGCAGAATTTTTTCACGAGAAGTAGTCCCCAGCAAAATGCGTTTTTCTTCAATTTCCTTGATCAGGCTGTTGTTGTTGAGGTTGGTTTCGGCAATGCGCAGGTCTTGCTGGGCATCAATCACATTGAAAAACAAGCGAATGGTTTGCAGCGCAATTTCTTCCATCCTGAATTTGTAATCCTTTTGGGATTCTTGCAGTTTAAGGGGTTCGATTTTGCGCTCCCATTTGAAGGCATTAAAGCCGAATAAAGGCTGTTCGAGGCGGATATTAAGTGGAGTAGCATTGTATGCCCGCAGGTTTCCGGTAAAGTCATCAAAACGTGTAAAATCAGTATTGATGGAGACCTGTCCTCCCGTAAGTGGAATGTTTTGGGTGAGGCTAAATCCCAGGTAGCTGTTGTTTTGGCGCACCTGGATGAATTTGATTTCGCCATCGGGTTGGCGTACATCCAAAAAACTGCGGCTATAGGTAGGCAATCCAGCTAAGAAACTGAGCTGAGGCCGATAATTGGCGAGGTAAGTTTGGTACAAGAAAAAACGATTCTCGCGGATGTTTTGAATGAGCTTGGCATCAACAGATTGAGACTGCGCTATGGCAATGGCCTCGTTGAGGGTCAAAGTTCGTTGGGCACATACGTGTACGAGTTGGCCAAAGAGAAAGGCCAGCAACAAGATTTTTCTGGGCATAATTCAACTAGTTAAAGTTACCATACATTACGAATAGCGAATGTAAAAGTTGACGGGGACAAAATCTGAAAAAGCATTTCTCCTGAAATTATCAGAACACGGAAACGCCAAACCACCAGTTTTACCTTACTACTCCATTTGGTGTTGTGCATTTTTATCTTCTCAACCTCAACGACCTTCTGGTTTAATAAAAATCCTCTGAATATCGTCTTTTATAGGAACTAATAAGTGACCATAGATGTGGTAAGCTTTTTTATCAGACCGTAGTTCATAGAGCCGATTGTTCTCTATATCAACAGGCAAATAGTTTGTTTCTGCAACTTTTGTCAGTTGATCTCCATCCAACCGATACAATTTATACGTCTTTTCCTCTGGTTCTTTATTTTTTTTTGAATTGATTTCATCTTTTTTCTCAAATAAAAAATAGCTTAAATGTTGGGTAAGGTCATAAAAATGATGCCACCCACCATTTTCTGGCATGGGCAATGAAATACTGCCCATAGACCTAGGGATTGAATCCATTTCGATGTAAAATAGTTTCTGAAAATCTTTCAAAAAAACCATTAACTTATTTCCATCAATATCATATGAATGAAAGCCCGGCGAACCAGGCTTTGCTCTGATTTGTTCTGAGCAGTTTTTATTGGCCAAAATAATTTGTTCTAATTCTCGATTAATGTCACCATCCCCTATCAAATTCTTAATTGAAAAAAGGGGGATCTCTTTTCCTTTGGCTCCATAAAATTCGTAAGGGTTCTTAATGACAAAAGTTCTAAATTTTTCTTGCCTAAGAGGTAGATAGGACAATTGGGAAACATACTTATTTACTCCACAGGTTGTTGATCCAATACTCCATAACCCAAGCCCTGGTTGAATTAAAAAATATCCTCCATATATTGACTGAAAATCGGCTTTAAATAAGGCCAATTTTTCAAGCAGAAATTTATTGTTTTCAATTTTAAGCAAAGCAGAAAAGCCTAAATCAGGTATCATAACCCTATTTTGGCCATAAGGTACTGGGTTCATGGGAGCCTCAACGTGTATTTTGTCAACTACTAAATTTTGAGTGTCTAGCAGTGTAAGCATCCGACGGTCTGGCCTGGTATAGTCGAATAGGATTTTGTGGCTACCAATAACCCTAAATTCGGTAATGGTGCAATTTTCACAGCCATATACATAGTCTGCTGTAATTTCCTGAGCATGGCTTTTAATGCACGAGGAAAATAAGCAAGCTACAATCCATAGCGTTTTGATATCTCTACCCATTGGTTTTCATTTAATTCCGTTTGGTTATACATTTTACCTCCTTCATTTACAAAAAAAGTAGGCCTACCAATATTTAGCTCGTATCGGTTAATCTGACTAGTTGAGTCTATTTCAGCATTGAACTTTGAAATTATTTCCATTTGTATCTCATCCGAAGGCACTCCTACAAATAACGCACCAATAGATTTCGAGTCAGCTGCCAAGACTTTGTCTAATAATTCCCCTGTGCATTTGCTGCAGGAATTAGCATAAAGAATTAAGATATACCGATTGTTTAGGAGTCGGCTATCTTTTAATTCTTTTTTTACGTAACGCTTGAACTCTGCCTCATACTTATATGGAGCAAATTTTGGAGACCGTTGACAGGCAAAAGTTAAAATGCAACAGCTCACAAACAGCATAAAGCATTTATTCAAAATTAAGTTGATAGAAGTTTTTTGCATTTTCATTGGTTTGATTCAGACTAAGAATCATAAGGCCTTGAGGGGCAACAAAACTGGACAAGATGGCATATTTTTTTGCTGGCAAATGGACTTCTCCCAATCTCTTATAGTCCTGGTTCAGAACGATTACCGACCATTTACCAAAAAATCGCGGATTCATTTTTCCTTCAGCATCCTTTAGCTCTTGCCTTTGTTTGGCAAAACGATAATACCGCTTTCTGTAAGGATCGTATATCACTTTTAAGTACCAAGGCTCTGAGGTTTCAAAATTGATTAAATCTTGGTATTCGGCTACTCCATGAGGTAGCCCTTTAGTGATAGAAAAATTTTCACTAGCAGCACAAACCGCTTTTTCAAGATTGCCACTTATCGCATCATAAACATACAAGCCACGATCGGGACCAAATGAAACGATGGTCTTATTCTGCACTATTATTTTGGAGGGGTCATCAAATAGGGAGAAGTGCTGTCCTTGAAAGTATGCTTCAGGAAAAATACCATAAGAATGGGTTATTTTATTTTTAGGCAGAGAATAATTGGCAATAAACGGTAAGGATTTATTCTGATCTGGGTCTCCATCCAACATTACAATGTATAGCTGGATTGATTTGTTTTTTGAGATGTAGTCTACCCTAAGCCCCATGGTTGGTTCTGCATAATAGTCACCTACTTCCATACCATTAGGGAGTTGGGTATTCAAAATGGTACGTTGCTTTAGTATCCCTTGGTCATTCATTATAGACAATACACCTCCTTCTCCCAGAAAAAAAATTGAGTCTTGGTTGTGCCAACAAAAATCCAAAGGAACCGGTAATGCATTGGGGCCATCATTTTGAAATAGTACCCGTCTTGAAAGTTTGAGATTTTTAAGGTTATAATAATCAAGTGAATGCATGGATGGGTTAAACTCAATGAGGTAGTTTTGATTTGATTCTTGAACTACCCTATTCATTGTTACCCCTGAGGTGCCTTTGCCATCACTTTCTAAAGTTACCAGCTCTTCTCGCAGATTTATTGAACTGTTTTTATCACAAGAAAAGGGAGGAAGATGAGGCTTTTCAACTTCTTGTAAACACCCCCAAAATAGAGCCAAAATCAGAATGACAAATGGAACCTCAAAAGAGGTTCCCCGTACAGTTTTTTTCATAGCTAAAGTGTAATCAATTAGATAATTGATCAATTGATGATGCACCATTTAGCACCTTAACCACCAAATCGACACAGGCCAATGCACTACATGCATCTCTAGAAGGACAGGCAACTCCTTCTTTCTTATTTCTGCAATTGGTTGTGCCATCACAAAAGCAAGTTCCTTGACGCAAAGTTTTTTCGCTACCATCTTCTACTGAAAATGATGGTACAGCAAGCCCAAGGCAAAGGGTGATTACAATAAATAATTTCAATTTTTTCATGATTGAATAATAAGATAAATAGTTAAACAATAAGGCTGGGACGAATCGATTCGTTCCGATATCCCTACAAATAACAACCCACTCGGGGACAAAAAATGGAATAAGCAAAAAAAAATGAATTTTTTCATCTTTCTCTATTCCCTTCAACACATACCT
>NZ_JBBAKG010000167.1:0-9214 GCF_040403615.1 Haliscomenobacter sp.
GTGCTGGCGCTGGAAAGTGAAGAAGTTGATCCGCGGTTGTGATTCAATGTCCAATTTCCAAATGGGTAGTGCAATGTGGGGTGGTTCTGATGGAGGTTTTGGAGGGGTTGATCGGTTTGAAAGGTTTATGGAAAAGCAAGAGTAGGCACCAGAAAAAAATACCATTATTCTGACTCCTTTACCCTAACTTCGCCCCGCAAATCAAAGCACCCGCAGCACCCGCATGAAGCGTGAATTCCTGGCCAACCTTCTTTTTCTGTTGTTCATCAATCTGGTGATCAAGCCTACCTACCTGTTTGGGGTGGAGCGAGTGGTACAGAACGTGGTGACCGATAACCTGTACGGCATCTACTTCAGCATCCTGAATTTGACCTTGATTCTCAACATCATTGCCGATTTTGGCATCCAGAATTACAATACCCGTTACATCTCGCAGCACCCGCACCTGTTGCCCAAGTACTTCAGTGCATTTTTGCTCACTAAAGGCCTCTTGTCGTTGGTGTATGCGCTGGTACTGGTTTTGGTGGGGGCATTTACGGGCTATTTGTGGGAGTATCCGGGCATTATGCTGGGCATGACCCTGTGTCAGGTACTCAATTCGATGGTGATGTACTTTCGCTCCAACATTGCCGGGCTGGGCCTGTACTGGGTAGACAGTCTGGTATCGGTGATCGATCGGCTGGTGGTGATCCTATTTTTGGGCATACCGCTGTGGATGGGGTACTACGACGGCCATAGTTTTGACATCCAGTGGTTTGTCAATGTGCAATTGTTGGGGTTTGGTACGGGTGCAGTGGTGGCGTTTGGCATTGTGCGGTACCATTCCGGGGCGATTACCTTTCGGTTCAACTGGTTGCGGATGTTGGCCATTGTAAAGGCGGGCGTACCGTTTGCACTTTCGTTTATTCTGATGAACATGTACACCCGCGTTGACGCCCCTTTGATGGAGCGCATGCTGGTGGATGGTCGCGAACAGACCAATATTTACGCTTCGGCTTTTCGATTGTTGGAAGCCAGCAACGTGATCGGCTACCTCTTTGCGGGCTTGCTGATGCCGATGTATGCCAAATTGCTCAAACTGGGGCAGGATGTAAAACCCCTGGCGCATTTGGGCATCCAGATCATTTGGAGTGGCGCCATCAGTTTGGTGGTATGTACCATTGTATTCCGCGAAAACATCATGGTGGGTTTGTACACCACAGGCAGTGTATATTCGGGCAATATCCTCGGTTGGGTCATCGTGAGTTTTATTCCGGTGAGCGGTGTATATATTTTTAGCTCTTTGCTTACTGCCCAAGGCAGCCTTCGGCAATTGAACCGGGTCTACGTTTTTGGAGTGCTGCTCAACCTGGGGCTCAATCTCTGGCTGATTCCCCTGCACAAGGCCTTGGGGGCAGCAGTAGCCAATTGCATTACGCAAATCCTGATTTTTGGGGCGCAATTGTACTTGTGCAAGCGCATTCTAAAAGTGGGCATTACCTGGGTGCAAGCCGCAAAGTTTGTAGCTTTGACGGGTCTGTCCACGGGTTTGGCAAGTTTGAGTAAAATTTACCTTCTGCCAGAGCTCAACTTGTGGGCATTTTTGATAGCCCTGGCTGGATGCGGCATGCTGGCCTTTGTGTTGCGATTGATCAGTGTGCGGGAGGTGTTGAGGGTTTTGAGATTTTAACTTGAATTCAATTTTTAAATGGAAAATAGAGACAATCTTTTGGGAGTGGTGCGTACCCTGTACCAGTGGCGCAAACAAATTTTGGGGCTGTCCATCGCAGCAGCAGTAGGTACGGCGGTTATTTCGCTGTTGATGCCCAATTTTTACAAAGCGACAACCCTATTCCTGGCCGCGAATCCAGATTTGGTGCGCCCGGATGTGTTGTACGGCAAATCGGTAGGCGGCCAACCCTACGGATCGGGCAACGACATCGACCGCATTCTGACCATCGCCGAATCCATTGAGCTGGCAGATTACCTGATCGATACCTTCAAGCTGTTTGAACACTATCGGGTCAAACCCAATAAGCTCAGGTCTTACATGTATGCCCGCAAAAAGCTGTTTTCTCGCCTGGAGATCAGCAAAACCAAGCGCGACGCCATTCAGTTGACCTTTGAGGATACCGATCCGGAGCTGGCTTCTCGCATTGCCAATGCCGCCCGGGAGTACATTAACTACCTCAGTCAAGAAGTACTCAAAAACAACCAGCGCAAAAACCTGGTTTCTTACGAAACCAGCATCAAGGCCAAAGAAGTGATCTTGAATGAGCTGGCCGACAGCCTGACCAGGTTACGGGCGCGGTACAAAATTTACAATACCCGACAAGTCTCTTCCGACCTATCACAGCGCTACATCTATGCTAGGGGCAACTATTTTCGGTACAAAGGAAAACTGGAAGCCATGCGCGTGAATCCACGCATTCCTCGAGATTCCGTGGCATTTACCGATGCGGTAGTCAAGGGCTATAAAATGGAATCCGACAGCATCCAGATGGACTTGTCGCGCCTAGCCGGTGGCGAAGCACAACTGATGCTGATGGAAACCCGCTACTATACTTCCAACGGACAATTGGGCGATGAGGTGGAAAAAGCCAAGATGCTGCGCAGCGCCCTGGAAACCGATGTTCCAAGTCTGTTGCTGATCGAATCGGCGGAAGTTCCCGTGCTGAAATCTCGGCCAAAACGCACCATCCTGGTGGTGATGGCCGGAGCGATTGCCTTGATTGTAGCAGCATTTGGGGTGTTGTTGTTCGATGCCTATCGTGAAAACAAATGGGGAGAAACCTTCAATGCGCAGTAATTCATTGATGCAAACTTTGCGGGAAGGCTCGATGCCCCAGATCTTGTTTTGGGGCTTAGGGGCGGTTACCTTGCTGTCCATTTGGGCAGGGGTTGCACTCAATTTTATTTATGTGGCGGGGCTGCCCTTACTGTTGTTGGCCATTTATTGGACGGTGGTGGATACGCGCATCATTTATTTTCTGATGTTGGGCTGCATTCCCTTATCGACAGAGGTGATCTTGCCGAATGGTTTTGGAACTGACTTGCCTGATGAAGGCTTGATCGTGGGCTTGTTTTTGGTCAGCATTCCGTTTATGTTTCACAACATTCACCGGATCAGCAGCAAGTTTATTTTACATCCCATTTCACTGATGTTGCTCTTGCATCTCTGCTGGATTTTTCTGTGCATGGTGCAATCACAATTGTTTTTTGTTTCCTTCAAATATTTTTTGGCCAAAAGCTGGTACATCGGGGTATTTTTCTTCCTCACCGGGTATTTCATTTACACCCAAAAGCAATACCAGCGCTTGTTTTGGTGGGTATTTTGGCCCTTGATTTTCACCATTGTGGTGGTGATGATCAGGCACTCGCAACGGGGTTTTTCTTTTGCCGAAATCAATTTTGTGCTCTGGCCATTCTACCGCAATCACGTCAATTACGCGGCACTCTTGTCGCTGTTTTTTCCTTTGTTGTGGTTTGCACCAGTGCAATTTCCGCGTTTGTCTACCAAGTGGTACTTGCTCCGGGCTGCTACCGGATTGGTTTTACTGGCGATTTATTTCACCTATACCCGGGCAGCGTATGCGTCCATTTTGATGGCGGCGGGGGCATATTTTGTCATTCAGTGGCGCCTCATTCGCCCGGTATTGGCCATTGCAGCGGTGGCATTGGTGGCGGGGTACTTGTACATGAGTTACGACAATAATTACCTCGATTTTGCACCGGATTACAACAAAACGGTCAGCCATCAGAACTTTAATAACCTCATGCAGGCCACCTACAAGATGGAAGACATCTCTACCATGGAGCGGGTGTACCGCTGGGTAGCGGCCTTTCAGATGAGTCAGGATCGTCCCTGGATGGGATTTGGCCCCGGCAATTTTGTCAATTTTTATCAGACCTATACAATCAAGAGTTTTCAGACTTATGTGAGCAATAATCCCGAAGGATCCGGAGTGCATTGTTACTACCTGATGACCCTGGTAGAGCAGGGCTTTATCGGCATGATCATCTTCATCGCCTTGAGTTTTTTGGTGCTGATTCAGGCTGAAAAAATCTACCACCGCTGCACCGATCCTGCTCGCAAGCGCATCATCATGGCCGTTACTTTGTGTACGGTGGTCATGGATGCCTTTTTGCTCATCAACGACATGGTCGAAACCGACAAAATGGGTTCTTTTTTCTTTATGTGCATGGCCGTTCTGGTCAATCAAGACCGTCAAAACGCATCACAAGCGCCCGCTTTTCCCACATAGTGCTTCCTTCGCTCCATTCCACAACCATTCTTCCGCACTAACGTTTCATGTAAGAAAATTGAAATCGGTAGCAATCCATGAGCAATCCACAAATCGTTACGCTTACTTTTTTTCGCTTTACCACCAGCCAAAACAAGTGGTGGGGATTCAAACAAATGGGACTTGCCCCTCTTGAACTGAGCAAGGTCCCTGGCCTTTCATTTTCCAAAATGATGGGCAGCGGCAACGGCAACGGCTTCAGCATTTGGCCCAATTTTGGGGTGTATGGCTTACTCGCGGTATGGGAAGAACGCAAAATGGCCGAAAACTTTTTTTCGACGCATCCGCTGTACAGTGCTTTTGAACAAAAAACCGTCGAAATCTGGACCACTTACCTTCAAACTGCCAAAGTTCACGGCACCTGGGATAGCGGAACGCCTTTCATTGAAAACACCCCCTACCAACCCGATGCCCCAGTTGCGGTGCTTACCCGTGCCACCATCCGCACCAATCGGTTGTGGCATTTTTGGCGTTTTGTACCCGGCGTGAGCAAATCCATGTGGCGGGAACACCAGGAGGGCTTACTGTTTTCAGTGGGCATTGGAGAATTGCCTTTGATCCAACAGGCCACCTTCAGTTTGTGGAAAAATAGCGCTGCCATGCAAACTTATGCCTACCAAGGGCAGTTTCACAGCCAAGTGGTGCGCAAAACCCGGGAGTTGGGTTGGTACAAAGAAGAATTGTTTGCCCGGTTTCATCCGTTTAAAATGGAAGGAAAATGGGACGGCAAGGAGATGAGTCAGTTACTTAATCTTTTGTCCTAAAGTCAAGATTAGGAACAGTGAAGAAATAAATGATACCTTCAAATAGACCAAAAATCCCTGAAAACTGTTATCATTGGAAGTTATTAAACAATCATCCAACATGAAACGAATCGCGAAATACACGCTCTGGCTGTTGCCACTGGCTTTAATGACCGTGGCATTTACCGAGTATCCAAGCAACCGTCAGGATTTTGAGATCAGCAAAAACCTCGAAATCTTTGCCAACATGTACAAAGAACTCAACTCGGCATACGTAGACGAGCTTGACCCCGGCAAAGTAATGCGCTCGGGCATCGATGCCATGCTCAACAACCTCGATCCATTCACCAATTACATCGCCGAAGCCGACATCGAAGGTTATCGCTTGCTCCGCGAGGGTACTTCCGACAACATCGGGTTCGAGTTTAAAAAAATTGACAACTTCGTTACGGTGACCGAAATTTTCCAGGGTTTACCCGCTGACAAATCGGGCATCAAAATTGGAGACCAAATCATTGCCGTAGACAACAAGGACATCCAAAGCAAAAGTGCTGATGAACTGGATTATGTGCTGCGCGGTGCAACCGGAACGAGCATAGAACTCACCGTGCGCAGACCTGGGCAAAACAGCGATTTTAAAGCCAAAATCAACCGCCAGGAGATGGATTTGCCCAATGTGCCTTACTCCGGACTGGTGGAAGGAGACATTGCCTACGTCTCTTTGTCTACTTTTTCTCAGGATGCGGGCAAAAACATCGGCAATGCCGTACGGGAATTGCGCAAAGAAAACCCCAACATCAAAGGTGTGATCCTGGATTTGCGCGGCAATGGTGGTGGTTTGCTGGTTGAAGCAGTCAACCTGTGCAACGTATTCATTCCCCGCAACGAATTGGTGGTGACCACCCGGGGCAAACTCAAGGAGCAAGACCGCAGTTTCCGTACCCAGAGCATAGGGGTTGAAGAAATCCTGCCGCTGGCGGTGCTGATCGACAAAAACTCGGCCTCCGCTTCTGAAATCGTGAGTGGCACTTTGCAGGATTACGACCGGGGAGTCTTGATCGGCCAGCGTTCTTATGGCAAAGGGCTGGTACAAAACACCGTGGAAGTAGGCTACAATTCTCGCCTCAAACTGACCACGGCCAAGTACTACATCCCCAGCGGGCGTTGCATCCAAAGTGTAGAATACCGCAATGGCGAACCCGTTGACATTGCCGATAGCCGCCGGGCAACGTTCAAAACGCGCAATGGCCGGGTGGTACTGGATGGTGGCGGAGTTGCTCCCGACATCAAGATCGAGCAGGCCAGCAACATCCCCGTGGTAAAAGCACTGCAAGACCAGGACATCATTTTCCGGTTTGTAACCGACTATTGCAAAGGCAAAGAAAAAATTGCCGAAATCAAGGATCTACGCTTTGAAGAGTTTGATAAATTCCTTGCTTTTGTGCAAAAGGAAAACTTCATTTTCCGTACCGAAAGCGAAAAATTGCTGGAGCAGTTCAAGCAAAAGGCAGGTGCGGAAGGGTACGAACTGGGCACCGCAGTGGGATCGCTGGAAAGCGCCTTGGGTACTGCCCAACTGGATTTGATCAAAAAGCACAAAGACCTGATTAGCAAAGTAATCGAAAAAGAAATTGCCGGAAGGTACTACTACGCGAATGGCCGCGCCCAGATTGGTCTGCTGCGCGATCCGGAAGTGCATGAGGCGATCAAAGTAATCCGGGACCCAGCGCAGTACAAAAGTATTTTGAAGAAAATTTGAGCAGAATAGGTCATTTTCTCCCGTTTTCAACCCACGGTAGGGATGAAACAGCAATGGCGGCGGGCATCAACCCGCCGCCATTGTTATTTCTTCATTTGCCGCTCCATAAAATCAAAAGTCGAATGGTACACTTTCAACCAACTGCGGTGGAGCAAAAAGCCGTGGATTTCGTCGGGTAAAATCACTTGCTCGAAATACACTTTGCGTTTGCGCAGTGCCTCTATCATGTCTTCGGTTTCGCTGAAAATCACGTTGCGGTCGTCGTCGCCGTGGATGAACAAAACCGGACTTTTCCAACCATTTACAAAATTCATCGGTGAAGACTCAAACGCTTTTTTGGCCCAAACCGGAAATTTGAGCGGATCGTACGCAGGTGCAAAGGTGGAAATCACGTTGTTCCAGTTGTGTACCCCGTGAATGTCTACCCCTGCCGCAAACAAGTCACTCCTTCTGGCCAGACCATGTGCAGTCAGGTAGCCGCCGTAGCTGCCGCCCCACAGGCCAATGCGTTTGGGATCTACATCAGGACGGGTTCTGAGGTATTCTCCCGCACCAATCAAGTCCAACACTTCGCTGGCACCCGTGCCACCATAATTCAGCGCTTCGCGAAAATCCAGGCCGTACCCAATGCCACTGCGGTAGTTGAGGGCAATGACCACGTATCCCTGGAGGGCAAAATACTGATTCAGGGCATAAGCATTGGAGTAGTACTGACTATAGTTGAAGCCCAACAACATTTGCCGGCGGCTGCCGCCGTGTAAAAAAATCACTGCGGGGTGTTTGTCGCCTGGTTTGTGGTTGGGCGGCAAAAACAATTGTGCCGGAGCGCTCATGCCATCGGTGGCTTTGATGCTGATCTGTTGGGGTTGCACCAAATCTGTGGGGTAATCTGAAATGGAAAAAGCAGTGGCTAGATCTTTAAAACCGCCATTGGTGTACAAGGCTGGCCAAGCGGGCCGGGTTGCCGAAGCATGAAGCAAGGCCAAACCCTGCGCGGTGGGTACCGGACTCCATTCAATGCCTTCGCCTTTGGTGATTTGCTGTGCTTGAGCGGTATTGAGGTTTACTTTCCAGATGTGGCGCCGATTGATGTCGCCAATGTTGCAGGCGTAATAAAGGGTTTGGCCATCGGGAGCCAGGCTGAGGTTTTCCACCTCCCCTTCGCCGGGTGTGAGTAATTTGCTGGTTTTGCTGGCGATGTCGAGGGCATACAGGTGTACCCAGCCGTCTTTTTCCCAGGGAAAAATGAGTTGCGACTGACTTGGCCAGAGTAGCTTATTGTTGGCGACGGGCAAGTCATCTACGAATACGGAGCCTTTGCCTTCTGCGGCCTTCCAAATTTCTTTTGCTTCGCCGGTTTTTACATTCAGGATGCGGATGCTCCAGGGAAAACCGCTGCGTTGAGGGGCAAAGGGAAAGCCTAATTCCTTGTAGGTTCGAACGTAGGCCAGCCAATTGCCATCGGGACTCCACACCGGTTCTTGATCCTGATCGGCAGATGGGTCAGGGAAGGTGATGGCTTTGGAAGCCAGGTCGTAGATGCCAATGAACGAATGATCACCCCGGATGCTGACAAAGGCCAGCTTACTCCCATCGGGATTCCAGCGCAGCGCGCTTACGCCTCCTCTGACTTTAAACAACACTTGAGGTTTGACCAGCGTGTCCACTAAAGACGCAAGCCAGACCTGACCCGCATTCATGTAAGCAATACTGCGGCCATCAGGCGCAATTTTGGGTGCATATCCGGCGGCAATTTTGCGAAAATCTCGACCATTTTCCAGGTCAGTAATGTACAAAAACCTGCTGGTTTCTATTTGCAATTGAGCGGGGTTGGCTGCATAACCCTGGCCATTGGGGGTGTTGCCGCGCACAAAAACAACGTGTTTACCCGAAGGCGTGAAGCTGAGTTCACCGATCTCAATGCCGTTGTCTTTTTCTTCAAATCCGGTGATGCGCGCTGCATCATTCAAATTGACGCCCCTTGCGGTGTATACATTGCGGCTGCCATTGTCATTGAATATCCAGGCAACATTTTTGCCATCCGGGCTAGCGGTCAAACTGGTGGGGAAAGGTTGCGATAGGATACTTTCGATGGTGGTTTGGGCAGGAAGGTTCTGCGCTGCACAAACCAACAGGAGGAAGAGCATTTTCTTCATAAACTTATTTGTCTTTGATGTCTTTCAGCAATTTACGCAATTCCTGTACTTTCTCGGGTTGCTGGGCATATAAATTTCGGGTTTCGCCAACATCGTCCTTCAAGTTGTACAATTGCCCTGGTGCTTCGCCCTGCTTGGGTTCAACTTCTTTGGGTTGGGTAAATCATCCTAATTTGATCGCCCACTCAGGCCGCAACTTACGCCCCAACATTTCATTCGCTTCTTTGTCTTTTTTGAAGGTCTCCTTCTTTGGATTCCACTTCAACGGGCGCT
>NZ_JBBAKG010000168.1:0-8990 GCF_040403615.1 Haliscomenobacter sp.
GCAATTGGCCAGAATAGGGCGCTCCGCCACCACCTCCCGTTTGATCGCCCAGAATCGTTACGTTGTTGAGTACCGACATGGTGGAGGTGAAAAAATTGGCGGCACTGTATACTTTGCGATTGGTCAACACGATGATTTTTCCAAAATACTTAGCTACTTTTTCTTTGGGCTCTACGAAGTAGGGAAAGATTTTACTCAAATCCTTGCGATCGGGGCCAATTTTGTACTGCACCGCTCCTACCTTGGTTTTGGTGTCGATAAAGTGGCTCATGATGGCGTCTACATTGCCCAAGCTTCCGCCAGTATTGTCACGAATGTCGATGATCCAACCTTTGGCTTTGCCATAGTAATTGTAGAGCTGCTGCATGGATTCGCTCGAAACGGCATCACCAAAGGTGGCATAGCGGATGTAGGCCACACTGCTGTCGACCCACTGGGTTCGAAACGGCAGGATGATGCGGCGGTTTTCCTTCAAGTAATTGCGCTCGATGATGTTGGCGTTGTAGTTGGGCGGGTAATTGAGATACCAACTGCGGTTGCTGGCTGCATTAAAGGGCGCAATCAGGGATACGTGGCCATCTTTGAGCTCATTCAGCATGGCATTCAAGATATTGAAGAGGTCTTCATCGGTGGTTTTGTCGCTTACCTGAGGACGGTATTTTTGGTACACTGCCTGCCAGTCAATGTTTTTATAGTCAAACAAGGTGTATTTGTCGTTGACCTCATTCCATAGCAACTCAAAATTTTCGACGGGACTGTCTTTGGGATCGGCTTCAATCAGCAGATCGGTGCAGGCGGTAAAGGAAAACAGGCCGAGTAGCAGTAAAGAATATATTTTCGTGGCGTTCATGGCGCTCAATGTTTGATGATTTTTGAAATGGTGATGGTTTGAATGGCGAATTGAGCAGGATTGGGTTTGCTGTATTGGTCGTATTGAAACGAATACGAGATTCGGTAAGGAATTTTCGCCACCACTTGTTTTTTCTTTTTCCGATTTCGGTAAAAATCCAGACTGGCTTTGTACACCCAGCCAAAGCGCCGATTCAGCGTACCTGTTTGCAATACGCTAACTTCTTGATCGGTTTCGCCCACAATAGGGCCGGTAAAAGTGTAAAGTGGCCGTACAAACGTGCCCAAAACTGGTACGCTCAGTTCTTGGGTGAGCGTGTACTCCTTCCGACCAGGTTTGAATTTGTATTCCAATCGGCCTTTAGGTCCAAGTTCAAACCCTGCATCATATCCGATTACATTGTTGACGTTTTGCAAGGCCAAACGAAAGTTGCCGTAGCCCTGTAGCCAGGGGCCAACATAGCCGCGCCAGGATTTTTGTTGCCAGACGGGGAATTGCCAACTGTAGTTGACCGCAAAGTTGAGCACGGACAAGTTGAAGTCTTGTGCACCATCAAACGCTGTACCAGCAAGAAAACTACTATTTAGTTCTTTTAAAGCGATCGGTGTATACAGGAGTTGGCAGAAACTGGCTTTAACGCCCACTCCATCCAGGCGCAGGGGGGAAACATAAGCATCACGCAATGCAAAAGAGGCCAGTTCTATGGTATTGATGCGGTAATTGGCATATGCACTGCCATATACAGGGTCTACATTTATTTTTTCAAATAGTGGGGTGTTAAACGCAGCACTGTTTTCATTTTGCGCAGGCAATTCGGTTACAGCTAGCAGTGCGATTCCCCAGAGGAAACCAAATAACGAGGAAGGTTTAGGTTTGAACATAGGTACAATGTAAATTGTGGGTTAATATTTTGGACTTGCTTTTAAAACGCAGAAAACTCGATTTTGGTCGTACAAAAATAGTGCTATCTTTCGGCAGTTTATTTTTTAACACCTAATTGGATAATCGCCTAATCCTAGCTTATGAATGTTTTTGATCTCTCGCTTTTGAGCTCAGGTGGAGCAATTTTGTTGATTCTGTTTATTATAGCAGTTTTGGCTTTCGAATTTGTCAATGGTTTTCACGATACAGCCAATGCGGTTGCTACCGTAATTTATACCAATTCACTTAAACCAACCATCGCGGTAGTTTGGTCAGGTATTTTCAACTTTTTGGGTGTGATCACCGGGGGAGTTGGGGTCGCAATGGGGATTGTGAAGTTGTTGCCCGTGAACGATATGATGTCTATGCCGCTTTTTGAAAGTGCCAGCATTGTTGCCGCAGTATTGTTGGCAGCCATCTTTTGGAACCTGGGAACCTGGTACCTTGGCATTCCTTGTTCCAGCTCTCATACCTTAATTGGTTCCTTGCTGGGCGTCGGCATTGTCTTTTTCTGGACGCACGGCGGAGAAGGGGTCAACTGGGGCAAAGCACAGGAAATTGGTCTGGCCTTGTTGTTTTCACCGCTGTTTGGTTGTTTTGCCGCCTTGATGCTGATGTGGATTCTTGCCAAAATAATCAAAAATAAAGCCATTTTCGAAGAACCAGAGCGCGGGAAAACGCCTCCAACCTGGATTCGGGCAATTCTGATCACCACTTGTACATTGGTAAGCTTCTTTCACGGTTCCAACGATGGACAGAAAGGCGTTGGCTTGTTCATGATTGTATTGATGATTTTCCTTCCTACCCAGTTTGCATTGCACAAAAGCTTCGATGCAGATGCGGTGTTGACTACCTTGAATAAAGTAGAAGTAAAAGTAAAAGCAACCGAAGCACGCATCGGAGAAAACCAAGCGGCAGAGGAAGTGCTGGAATCTATTGAGAAATTGAAACCTATGTTGGTTGCTGGCAATTTGGACCGCCCTAAAATTCGCAAGGAGTTGCAGCGCATGACCAAATACCTGAAAGAAACCACTGGCGATAGGCCGTTTTTCAATAAATCGGATAAAGAAGAGGTCAAGGCAACAGTAAAAAGTTTAACGAACTATTTCGAGTTTGCCCCTCGCTGGGTGGTCTTCTGCATTTCTATTGCATTGGGCTTGGGTACCATGATTGGCTGGAAGCGGATTGTAGTGACCATCGGTGAAAAAATTGGCAAAACCCACCTTACTTATGCACAGGGTGCTACTGCCGAATTGATTGGAGCAAGTACCATTGCATTGAGCACCGTTTTTCATGCACCAGTAAGTACCACGCACGTACTTTCTTCTGCAATTGCCGGTACCATGATGGCCAAAGATGGGCATCAAAACTTACAACGTTCTACCTTGATCAATATCCTTACGGCCTGGATTCTTACGCTACCGGTCACGATCATCGTTTCAGGCGGGCTATACTACTTGTTTACAGCAATCTTTGGATAAATTGTTAGTTATGAGTTATGAGTTATGAGTTATGAGTGGCACACAATTCTCAATAGTCGTGCAGAATTGTGTGTCATAATTCATAACTCATAACTCATAACTCCCCATTCACTCTTTATAAAAAATCCACTTCGCGAACTCTTTGAAGGTTCCTTTCTTTCCATACAGCAGGATACCCACCCGATAAATCCGGCCAGACAACCACACAAAGAAAATAGAAGTACCGATCAACACCAAAACAGAAGTGATGATCTGCCAGGCTGGGGGCTTGGCGGTTAGAATTGCGGGCATTACAATTGGGGAGAACAAGGGAAAAATTGAAGCGAACACCGACAGACTCGAAGTGGGTGATTCTACAGCCTTGATCATGATGTAGATGGCCAATACCACCGGAATCACAATCGGAATAGTAAGCGTTTGGGCTTCGCCCATATCATCGCCAACGGCAGAACCCACCGCTGCAAACATTGAAGAATACAGGAAATAGCCCCCCAGGAAGTAAATTACGAACAAGGGCAAAATCAACCACCAGTTGACATTGCCAATTTCGGCCATGGCCGCTATGATCATGGCCTGGGTATCTTCGGGGTTGAGATTGGAAGCCCCCTGGCTCATTTTCATTTGCTGCTCTGCGTCAAAGCCCATCGCAACCTGAGCAATGGTCATCAGCACCGGAATCATAATGGCCCAAATCAGTACCTGAGTCAGTCCAACTGCACCAACACCGATTATTTTACCCATCATCATTTGGAAAGGCTTCACCGAAGAGACCATCACCTCTACAATTCGGTTGGTTTTTTCTTCCATCACCGAGCGCATCACCATTGAGCCGTAAATGAAAACAGCCATGTACATGAAAAAGCCCATGATGGTTCCGATTGCCGCACCAATTTTGCTGGTAAGGCGGGTAGCATCCTGTCCACCTTTTTCAATTGGTTCGGGTTCTAGATCTACAGAGGTATTGAGCGCTTTCAGTTGTTTGCGATCCAGACGCAACTGGTCAATTTTGTAATCGCGCAGGGCATCGCGAACCCGATCTTTGATGTGAACTTCCACATCGAGGGTAGGTTGCCCTTTGGAGTAATAATAAACGATGTAATCTTTGCTGAACATGTCACCAATTGGGGGTAAAACCAAAATGGCATCGTAACCACTCGACTTAAATTTACTGCGCAAGGTTTCAAGGGGTTGATTTTCAAATCTGAAGAAAATCCCTTTTTCGTCTTTGAGCGCTCCCTTAAGGATGCTGCTTTCATCCACGACGGCAATTTTTTTGGTATCGTCGCTTTCAGAAGAAAAAATAAAACCGACGACCACAAAGAAAAGCACAAAAACCAACGGCGTTACCAGCGTGGCAATGATGAAAGAAGGACGCGTTACCCGGGCCAGGTATTCGCGTTTTATGATTAGTAACAGTTTATCCATGATTGTTGAATTGATTGTTTTTAAAGAGAATTAAGCCTGTGCAATCGCATGGTTTTTTTCTACCGCCTGAATGAAAATTTCATTCAGAGAGGGCATGATCTCATTGAAGGCACTGATTTGAACACCTTGTCCCAACAAGTATTGCAGCAACGCGGTGGAGTTGCCGCTTTTGCCCAACCCAACCACCAGTGAATCAGGATTTTGGGCAATGACTTCAAACTCAGAAGGCAACGTACCTGCCCATTCTGAAGCGAAATCTACCTGAAAGCGGTTGAGTTTAAAACGGTTGCGGATGCCTTTCACCGGGCCATGCAGGATGTTTTGCCCTTGATCGATGAGAACGATGTTGTTGCAGATTTCTTCAACCTGCTCCATGCGGTGCGTCGAAAAAATGATGCTGACACCTTTTGCGCTCAATTCAGCAATTTCGTCTTTGAGCAGATTGGTATTGATGGGATCCAGACCAGTAAAGGGTTCGTCCAGGATAATCAGCTTGGGGTTGTGGAGTACAGTGGCGATAAACTGGATCTTTTGTTGCATTCCCTTTGACAACTCTTCGATCTTCTTGTTCCACCAACTGGTCACCTCAAATTTTTCCATCCAATATTCAAGGGCAATTTTGGTGTCCTTAGCCGACAGGCCTTTGAGGCGCCCCAGGTAAGTGAGGTGATCCCCAACTTTCATTTTTTTGTACAAACCACGTTCCTCTGGCATGTATCCGATCTGTTCGGGGTGGCGGCTGTTGAGGGCCTGTCCATCCAGAAAAACTTTTCCACCGTCGGCGCGAGTGATGGTGGTGATGATGCGGATCAAGGAGGTTTTGCCTGCGCCGTTGGGGCCTAATAGTCCAAAGATGGAACCTCGGGGTACCCCAAAACTAACGTCATTGACGGCAATTTTTTTGTCGTAGTTCTTCACCACGTTTTGTAAGTCAAGAATTAAATCCATGTGCTACTAGATGAGTTCTTTTGAAAATGTGTAGGAATATTAGTAAATTTACAGGTCAATTCAACAGAATTTCAGATAGACGATTTGGTTTTTAGGACAAATGCGCCAATTGTATCCGTGACCTCCTCCCTCGGTCTACGTCAAATGAGTATCAAAAGACAACTGATTATTTCATCTACGTATGACGCAAAAAATTACTTCCCGATTTTTCTGCGTTACTAACCCATTTTTGCCATGAAAAAAATTGCGCTTTTTTGTGCAATCTGCTCTATTGTAAGTTTCATCCCATTGGTGGGTCAAGATACTACAACCCGTCCCGATTTCAATGTCAAAGGAGTAGACATTCCTGATGAATACGCCATCGCACAGACCAATTCTATGCGGATCGTATTGCCCAATGTAGACGATCGATTGGTCAAGCGGGTTTGGTCTTCTTTTGCGCGTACCCAGTTGCGCAGCAAGGTGCGGTACGACCGCAAAACCAAGCAAAACCTGGCCGAACAGGCCAACATCAAGTCTTATGGCCCTGCCGACCTGGGCTTCGACACCCGTCAGGTGGGCAAAGATGTCAGTTTTGAAATTTCCTTTCGGGAGTCCAGCTCGGTAGAAGTGGAAGTCGGTGGCACTTTTGCACAGCGCAGTGTCAACGTGACCAATTTGCAGCGCAACCGCGCCGCCAAGGGGGTTTTGGAAGATTTTGCCCGGGAGGTGCGTCGCGAACAAACGCGTCTGGAGCTTGTTCAAGAAGAAAAGAACATGCGCAAACTGGAAAGCCAACTGCGCACCCTAAAAAGTGCCAATACGCGTTACCATCAGGAAATCAAGAGTGCCGAAGAACGCATCATCAAGGCGAAGTCCAACATCAATCAGAACGAAAAAGACCAGTTAGACACCCAGAAGAGAATCCAGGATCAGCAAAAAATGCTGGAATTGGTCAAAAGAAAAATGAGCAGTATTTAATTTTTGATGTACAGCTTCGGCTGGCATCTACCCGTACAATGTTAGAGAGAACTTTACAAATGGCCCGTCACTGGTGTGGTGATGGGTTTTTTTATTTGATGCCGAATCCTATTCAAAAATACAAACATTTACTTTTCCACACCCTAGTTTTTCCGCTGAAAATCCCCTAGATTTGTCTTCCGTCCAAAGTATGACGAGACAACATTATGGCAGACTCCAAAGACCCTTCGATCAAAAAAAATGCCGGTTTTACTGGCCGGAAACCACGCCCCAAAGGTGAGGACTTATCGAGTTTTGTCTTTGGCAAAGTTCCGCCACAGGCCATTCCGCTGGAAGAAGCCGTTCTCGGTGCCTTGATGATCGACAAGGATGCGCTGACCTCCGTCCTGGACATTTTACAAGCAGACAGCTTTTACTTGGATGCGCACCAGTTGATCTACCGCGCCATGCTGCGCCTGTTTGAGCGCTCACAGCCCATCGATCTGCTTACGGTTACCGAAGAATTGAAAAAGACGGCCCACCTCGAAGCCATTGGAGGCCCCTATTACCTGGTGGAATTGACCAACAAGGTTGCCTCCTCGGCCAATATCGAATTTCACGGGCGACTCATTGCCCAAAAATTCATCCAGCGGGAATTGATCCGGGTTTCCAATGACATCATTCGCAATGCTTACGAAGACACCACGGATGTATTCGATTTGCTGGACGATGCCGAACAGGGCCTGTTTTCCATCGCCGAAAAAAACATGAGCCGCAGCTACGATACCATGAGCTCGCTGGCAGCCAAGGCACTCAAGCAAATTGAAGAACTGAAAGGAAAAGAAGATGGCCTCACCGGGGTACCTACCGGCTTCACCGATCTGGATCGGATCACTTCGGGTTGGCAACCTTCGGATTTGGTCATCATGGCCGCTCGTCCTGGTATGGGTAAAACCTCTTTGGTGCTTTCGCTGGCCAAAAATGCGGCGGTGGAATACCAAAAAGGCGTAGCCATTTTTTCCCTGGAAATGGCCTCCATCCAGTTGGCCCAGCGCTTGATTTCGATGGAATCGGAAGTGCCGCTACAAAAAATGCGCAATGGCCAATTGGAAGAAGACGAATGGAAACGCCTCAAGGAAGCCATCGAACGCATCAGCGATGCACCAGTGTACATTGACGATACGCCCGGCATCAACATTTTTGAATTGCGCGCCAAGTGCCGGCGCATGAAACTCCAGTACAACATCCAGCTCATCATCATCGACTACCTCCAGCTGATGAGTGGCGGCGGCGAAGCTGGAAAGGGCAACCGCGAACAGGAAGTATCTGCCATCTCGCGTGCGCTCAAAGGCTTAGCCAAGGAATTGAGCGTGCCCGTGATTGCGCTCTCGCAGTTGAGTCGAGCAGTGGAGACGCGGGGTGGGAGTAAGAGACCGCAGTTGTCGGATTTACGTGAATCGGGCTGCTTAACGGGTGACGCGAGGCTTCAAGATGCCCATACCGGCCAGTTTTATACCATTAAGGATTTAGCTGAACGACCTGAGCAAGCGCCAGTATGGGTGGTTTCGATGGATAAAAACTATCAACTGAAGCCATTTAAGTTACTCAGAGCTTTTTCGTCGGGACAAAAGCAGGTTTTTGAACTGGTGACCCGTACTGGTCGCAAAATTAAAGCTAGTGCTAACCATCCATTTTTAAAATTTGAAGGATGGGCTCCTTTGGAGGCTTTAAAGGTTGGGGATAGAATTGCTGTACCAGATTTAATAAATGAAATAACAGTTAATCCAGCACTTGAAAACCCTATTCCAAAAAATACTATATGGGATGAAATATTGGCCATCAATTCTTTAGAGGTTGAAGAAGTTTATGACGCAACGATAGAAGAATCTCACAACTTTGTTGCCAACGACATCATTGTTCACAACTCGATCGAGCAGGATGCGGACATGGTTACCTTTATCTATCGCCCGGAATATTATCAGATCCTCGAAGACGAGCAAGGCCAATCCCTCAAAGGCATCGCCGAAATCATCATTGCCAAAAACCGTCACGGCGCCCAAGACACCGTACGCTTGAAATTCACCGGCGAATTTGCGCGCTTTAGCAACCTGGATGACCCGGATTTTGGTAGTTTCCCCAGCGATGTCTTCACCAATGCACTGCCGAATACCATCATTACGATGCCCTCCCGTTTCAACGACGAGGAAGATATTCCGTTTTAACTTTAGTTTCTTACTTTACTCTCTTCCAGGACAAAAAGCCGGTGATAAAATTGAGGTGATCGAAAAGGAGGTGATTATGCTTCGGGAGAAGTATGAGTCGATTTCGGAAACATATAAGAAGTCATTTTGGGAGAGGGTTAGTTGAAAACAGACGTTTCATCGAACCTTATCTCAGCTATTTGATTATCCATATTTTTTCAGTTA
>NZ_JBBAKG010000169.1:0-8891 GCF_040403615.1 Haliscomenobacter sp.
TCTATTCAAAACCCTCTCAAAAAATCGGGAAGTAATTTTTTGCGTCAGACTAAGCAATATTGTGCATAAACTATAAGCAAATGAATCATTATTGACCAATGCCCTCCTTCCGTCTTGGAAGGGGGGTATTGATTTTTATTACTTTTGCGGAGCTTAGAAAATCAAATCTTCCTATGTCAGCACGCGCCTTAAATCTATCCTTGCTTGTCCTGGCGATTTGTAGCCTCCTTGGTTGCAAAAAAAAGGATCTGCTTTTTGAAAAAATCACCTCCGGCCATTCCAATATCCATTTCAACAACCAGCTCAGCCCCGATGCTACCTTAAATGCGTTTACGTTTACCAATTTTTACAATGGCGGAGGGGTTGGCGTTGGGGATTTTAACCACGATGGCCTGCCCGACCTTTTTTTTAGCGGCAATCAGGTTAGTTGTGAACTCTACCTCAATCGGGGCAATTTCAAATTTGAATCCATCACTGAAAAAGCGGGGATCAAAACCGATCGTTGGTGCAGCGGGGTTTCTATAGTTGACATCAACCAGGATGGCTGGGACGACATTTACCTCAGCGTAGCTCAGGGGCCTGGCTTAAATAATTCACGTAACCTGCTGTTTATCAATCAAAAAACCAACAACCCCAGTTTTATCGAATCTGCCCAGGCCTATGGACTCGACTTCGCTGGATTTACCACCCAAAGTGCTTTTTTTGACTACGACCTTGATGGCGACCTGGACGCTTTTTTGCTCAACACCGCCCCGGATTTGCAAAATCCGACCACCTTGCGCCGCCAGATGAACAATGGCTTTTACCCCTCCACCTCCAAACTCTTGCGCAATGAAGGCATTGGCAAAGCCGGGCATCCGGTTTTTGTGGATGCATCCGCCGAGGCCGGGTGTCGTTTCGAAGGCCTGGGCTTGGGCCTGGTTATTTCCGATCTGAATCAGGACGGCTATCCCGATATTTATTGCTCCAACGACTTCATGAGCAGCGACATCCTGTACCTCAATCAGAGGGATGGGACTTTCAAAAATACCATCCAATCTGCCATGGCCCATACCAGCCAATTTGGAATGGGCGTCGACGCCGCAGACCTGAACAACGATTTGAAAATGGATGTGCTGCAACTGGACATGTTGCCTGCGGACAATGCCCGCCAAAAACAAATGCTGGGCAAACACGACTACGACAAAAAAGAATTGAGCATTTCCCCTCAGTACGGGTATCAATTGCAATACATGCGCAATATGTTGCAAATCAATGAAGGGAATGATGAGAATGGGCCGGTTTTTAGCGAAATGGGGCTTTTGGCGGGAGTAGCAAAAACCGATTGGAGTTGGGCTACCTTACTCAGCGATCTGGACAACGATGGCCACAAAGACATTTTCATCAGCACCGGTTACCGCAAGAACATCACCGATCTGGATTTTATCAACTATTACCAGGGTTCAACTTATTTTGGAAACGACGCCAGTAAAAATGAAATGCGGGAAAAGTTAATGGCCAAAGTACCCGACGTTAAACTGCGCAATTGTGCCTTTCGAAATGCTTCCAATTTTGCTTTTGAAGATGTTGCCCAAAAATGGGGGCTGGATGAGCTGTCTTACGCCAACGGCGCTGCCTATGCCGATTTGGATCAGGATGGCGATCAGGATTTGATCATCAACAACATCGATTCCGAAGCCTCTATTTTCAAAAACAATACCCGCGAGACCCTCCAGCGGAATTACCTGAAAATCCGTTTTCGGGGCGCTGCGTCCAACCGCGACGGAATTGGCGCCAAGGCAACCATCTGGTCAAAGGGCCATGCCCAGGTCGTAGAAAATTTTCCGATTCGAGGGTATCTGTCTTCCATGGAATCGGGCATTTTTGTTGGCTTGGATAAGGAACCTTTGATCGACTCCGTCCAGGTAAACTGGGGCAAAAACCTGGTCACTACAAAATACCGGGTCAAAACCAATCAAACCATCGTTTTCGACATTAAGGATGCCAAAAGCAGATCATCAAAAGCAACATCAGCGCCCAAAACCTTTGAACCTCTGGCCAATTTGATCCCTTATCAGCACCAGGAATCTGGTTTTATCGACTTTAATCAGACCGTTGCATTGCATAAAATGTTGTCCAGAAACGGCCCGGCTGGCGCCGTTGGTGATTTGAATGGGGATAAGCTGAGCGATGTGGTCATCGGTGGAGCGTACCAGGGCAGCCCAAGCACTGTCTACTTGCAGCAAAAGAATGGACAATTCGCAACCTCAAAAAACAGCTTATCTACCGAGATGGAAGTTGGAGGAATTGCCCTATTTGATGCCGATTCGGATGGAGACCAGGATGTGCTGGTCGTGGGTGGAAGCAATGAAAAATCTCTCAGCAATTCAAATGCATTCCAACCCAGGTTTTTTGAAAACAATGGCAAAGCCGAATTCGTCCAATCTCAAAAACTTCCGGCACTCGTCGTCAGCAGTCAGACCGTACGTATGCTTGACTATGACCAGGATGGGGATTTGGACGTCTTCATCGGCGGTCGCCAAACGCACGGTGCATATCCTTTACCTGCCAGTAGCTATATTTTGCGCAACGACAAAGGAAAATTTACGGATGTGAGTCAACAAATTGCCCCTGATTTGGCCAGATTAGGTATGGTTTGTGACGCTTTGCCCCTGGATGTTGATCAAGACAAAGATACCGATTTGGTACTGGTAGGAGAGTGGATGCCTTTGACGATCCTGGAGTACAAAAATGGCCGTTTTCAGCTCCGGCATATGCCTGATACAGAAGGGTGGTGGAATACGCTAGCTGCGGCTGACTTTGATCGTGATGGGGATCTGGATTTACTGTTGGGCAATGAAGGCCTGAATACCAATTACCGGGCTTCTTTGAAAGAACCAGTAAAAATGATCGCCAAGGATTTCAATCAGGATGGCCAGATCGATCCCATCATGGGCTATTTTATCCATGGGCATTGTTTTCCAAGCTTACCCCGCGAAGCCTTGAACCAGCAAATCGTGCAGTTTCGCAAAAAATACACCAGCTATGCTGAATACGGAAAGGTTGGATTTGAAGATTTGTTTGCTAAAAAAGACCAGGCGGATGCTTATCAACTGGAAGCGAAAGAATTGCGGAGCTGTTATGCCGAAAATCAAGGCAAAGGCATATTTGCCCTCAAACCACTACCCATAATGGCCCAAAAATCCCCAGTATTTGGTTTTTTGGTAGCCGATTTTGACCGAGATGGCAACCTTGATGCTTTAGTAACGGGCAATTTTTATCCCAATGAAGCCCATCTGGGGCGACAAGATGCCTCGCGTGGACTTTGGCTGAAAGGCAAAGGCAATGGCGATTTTGAAGTAGTGCCCAATGAAAAAAGTGGATTGAACATTTCCGGGGATGCGCGGCGGTCTTACCCGATTGACCCGCAGCGATTTTTCACGTTGGTGAATTCCGGGGCGGTTATTGCCCACCGAATCAAGGAATAAGTTTAGAGTTAAAGAGTTGAAAAGTTTGGCAATGTGAAATTTACAACAACGCACGACCGAACTTTTCAACAATTCAACAATTCAACAATTCAACTCAATTCACCACCAATCTTCCAATCTTCCGTTCCTTACCCATCGAAACTTCGATGATGTAGGTGCCAGTTGCCCAGCCAGAAACAGAGATGATATCTTGTTGTATGCCTGTAAACATCACTTCTACTTGTTTGCGATAGACCGGTTGTCCCAACATGTTGAGTACCCGAATACTCAATGGACTCTTTTCGGGTTGATCCACCGTCAGGGTAATGCTCGATCTGGCCGGATTGGGGTAAATCAACATTCCCCTGAAGTCTTCCGGTACACTGCGGCAATCCTGGCGCAAATGCTCCAGACTGCGGTAAACGTTCAATCTACCTCCAGTGGTCGTAATGTCCTTCAGGGCTTCGATCTCGTCAACCCCTTTGAGCAAGGCTTCTTTTACGCGCAAGGCGCTTGCTGAAGGCTCAATGAGCGTCTTTTGCGCAAAATCCTTACAAGGTACACTGTATAGGAGTGCAATAGAACCGGCCAGGTGTGGCGCTGCCGCCGAATTGCCGTTGAAACTGCCATAAGTGCCAAAAGGCTTGGTTGTAAAGGAGTTTTGCCCAGGCGCACCCATGTCAATCGACGTTTTGCCGAAGGCGGAACCTACATACCGTTGGTCTACTTCGGTGGTATTGAGCACCGTAAGCAGGTACGGGCTGGGACAAGTGGTGGGCATGTCACCGACCTCATCGATGTCCCATGGATTATTGGCCGCACCAGCAGCGGTCAGGACTCCCACTTCGCCCAGGCGGTCGTACATGGCACCCCACAGCGGCTGGTCTTTGCAAAACACGCGATTGATGCCAAAAGAGGCATTTGTAACAACCACAAAAGCACCATCCTTGCCATTGGAGCGGTTGTAGCGATCACGTTGCTCGATGATGTACTCATAAGCAGAAATGATTTCTGAAACCAGCCGGGCCTCCAATACCATAATTTTTATCTTCCAATTGATGCCGCTTACGCCGATACCGTTGTTGCCCACCGCACCGATGATCCCGGCAACCGACTGCCCATGCTGATCGACCTGGTGTTTTCTGGAATTTTGAATAAAGTTCCATCCCTGGGTATCGTCAATGTAGCCATTGCGGTCGTTGTCTTTGCCATCATTGGGTATTTCACCCTTGTTTTTCCAGATGTTGGCCGCAATATCTTCGTGATTTACATCGAAGCCGCTGTCCAACACCGCTACAACGATGGTATCCCCTCTGGCGGTTACTCCTCCAGTGGTAATCCCCCAGGCTTTTTCGGCCTGAATGGTAGCCAAGCCCCATTGTTCCTGCAAATTGGGATCGTCAGGATCGTTGCGGCTTTCTACGTAATAGTCAAAAGCAACGTCTTCAACCCCAGCTTGTTGGCGCAATTCGTCCAATAAATCGTCTGGTTTGATGGTCGTGGAGTCGTACATCATCAAGTGTACGTTTGAGCGTATACTCAGGGATTTTTCCAGCCAAACCCCACCTCCGGCACGGCTATGCGTTGCAAAATCAACCATGAATTGAGCGGGTGGCGTGTCTTCCTTGAGTTTGACCAAAACCCTGGCTTTGAGCGGCACTGATTGTGCTTGTAAAAACACAAAAGGCAATAGCAAGAGCAATGGCAACAGAAGTGTTCGTCTTCTTACCATAAATATGTTTTTGCGGTTAAAAATGTATTGGGAGGAGGGACCCACGATTGTTAACCAAAAGCCTTGCCAAACCGCGTTGATATGAATTTTTTTTTTAATTTTTTTTCGTCCCTAAAAGCAAAGTGCACCAAGGAACCCAAATTGGTTTTCCCTTGATGCACTTGCAGTATTTGGAATCAGGAAGCTTGTATTGCCTTATTTAAAATCATCGAGGCTTTTGGGCATGCCCTCGTTCATCATTTGTTTGCGCATCTCCGCTTTAAGCTTTTCGTAGTTTTTGAATTGGGCGTCACTGAGCAGCTTTTTCAACTCCTTCTCTTTGCGCTTGTTAATCTCGCTGCCTTTGGTGTACATCGTCCATTGTGAGGCGCCTTGATCGAACACCTCTTTCTGCATGATCTCCGCGTATTTGAGGTTGAGGGCATGAATAGGCTTGATTTGGTTTTCCTGCAACAGCAAGACGGTCTTCATTTTTTCGGTTTGCAGCTTTGCCCGCTCTTGTGGCGTACCAAAAGGGCTGGCGGTTTTGCTTTGCGCGTGCATGGTTATGGCACAACAGCTGAGCATCAGGATGATCAGGGTTTTCATAGGGATGATTTTTTAGGTGAATTACTCGGTTACCCGGTTTTTGATTTGGTGAAAAGTTTTTTCGTAATCCGGGTGGTTGGTGCCCATCAGACGATCCCAAATGTTGAAATACAAACCGTAATTGTGCTGCACTTTAGAATGGTGCATGTTGTGGTGCGTAGGCGTATTGAACCATTTCCAAAACGGATGATCCACAAAACCCTTGGGTGCGATCTCGTAACCCAAATGCCCCATTACGTTGAACAACAATGACCAGGTGGCAAACAAAAACAACACCAGAGGATGAAAAGGCACTATCAGTACAATCAGGGGCACTATCCCAATTTCCAGAATGGCCTCCAGGGGGTGAAAGGACAAGGCAGCCAATGGCGTAGGGTTAAAAGACAAATGGTGAACCCGGTGAAAAATGGGAAATAATTTAGGGTGGTGTACCATGCGGTGCATCCAGTAAAAGTAGGTGTCGTGCAAAAACACCAGGAACCAAAAGGAAAAGAACAAATAAGCCAACCCGTGTTCACTCAAGTTCAGGTAGATGTGGGTGAACCCGTTTTTGCGCAGCCAATAAATGCCCAAGCCAACCGTGCCCCAAATGAATGCCGTGGCAATAGAATGCGACAACTCATTGGCAATGTGCTTGGTTTTGGGGGAAATTTGCTGAATTTTTATGCCGAAATATCGCCGCTGGAAAAGCACGTAGAAGATCAAAAAAGCAGTACCTGCAAAAATCAGGTACCGCATAAAAATGGCCATTGACCCCAGCAACCAGCCAGGCAACAGACCGAAATGTTCAATGAGATAATCCATGGTATTACTTTTTGAGCTTGGGAAAAAATTAAGTTTGTTTGATGCCTCAAAGTAACAAGGCTTTCAGTTGGACTGCAAAATCTTTCAACCAACAGTGCAAAGGTTTCAACCAACGGTAAAGGAGCAAACACGAAGTTTCAGAGAGCAAGAATATAAGCTTCAAAAACCACCTGATTGTAATACCCATAATCCAGCCACGAGTAGCCCTGGTCACCCCATTTATTGCCCCAGGAATTGAGAATTTTAAATGCATTTTTGGCATCATCAAATCCAATTACCACTGTAGCGTGGCCGCTGGTTTTATTGCCAATTGGACTTTTCCAAATGAATTGGGCATTGGCATTTTCGAAGCCGTCATCGGAATTTACGCCAACCAAAATCGGCTGTTTAAGCAACATCTTTTTGAGTTCAACTGTGGAAAACCCTTCTACTTTGGCATAACTGGCAATGCGATAACCAGTAGCCAATGCTTTCTGATTGGGATTAGGCAACTCTTTACAGGAAACATCGGTATAGGGCATATCTTTCCAAAGGCATACGCCTTGCTCAACGAGTAAATCGAGCGCACCCAGGTGTTTGTCGGTGGTCACAAAATAGGCCCCTTTCTCGCAATCCGAGGAAATTCGGATTTGATTGTACACGTATTCCGGGCTGAATACACTGCTGTAATTGATCGTTGCATCCGGGTTGATAAAGTTGTTGTCCTGGTAAAAACTTCTTGCAGCATAAGCCGTTGCCCAAGCCACACATGCTCCTTCGTTGGCTTGGCCTGTGGGTTCTGGTGGTGGCATTTTCAAATTGAACGAAGTTGGTAGCTTTCCATTGAAACTGCTTTTTTCCGCAAGCTTGATTTTTGCCAAACGTTCGGGAGGTGTTCGATTCAATCCCAATTGTCTTCTTCCTAGTATTTTTCCGATTGGTTCGGGAGTGATGACCGTTTCATTGTCCTGGCAAGCTCCCAATAGGAAACTTGCCAGAACAATTGCCAAAGTAACGTAACGCATACTAACAAATGCTAATGGTAAAACTCTTGCCGTTGGTCGTAATGGTCGCGGTACAATTGCTGTTGAAAACTATGGTTCCGGTGTACGAAAACGTCTTGCCAGTTAAGGTTTTTCCCGAAAGATTAAATGTTCCTGTGCCACTCAAAATCTGGTAAGTTGATTTGTTGACTTGCAAATTCGACATGCTGATCGACAAGTTGCTGGTTACGGACTTCGGGGTAGCAACATTCAAGGTTTGAGCGCCATTGCGGACATACTCGGCATTGACGACATAATTGCTACTCTTGACTTCCAATCCAGAAAAAGTAGCAGTGCCGGTACCAGCGTCTTTCGATGAAACCTTAGCCACCTGATATTGGCCAGAAGTACTGAGCGAAAACTTCAAGGAAGCAGGAACTTTTGCTGGAGTACAGGTCAACAACCAGGACAATTGAGCGGAATACGCGTAGGTTCCACCACTTTTTGAAAAGGTTGAATCCTTGCTTAATCCGCAATAATAAGGATTGTTGACGGTCACAGATTTGCTGGCTACATCTTTGATGAAGGTACTCATGCCATTGGTTTCGCCGGCCAAGGCATACTGCACAACGGCTGCAGCTTCTTCGTTTGATAAAGTGCTACCCGTGGCTGCCAATGCACTGTCTTCTTTTTGGCAGGACATAAAAGTCATGGCAATGGCCACAAATGCGAATAAGGTTTTCATAATGGTTGATTTTGGTTGTGAAAAATGATTTCGATGCCACAAAACAAACCCTTTGGATCCCGAGGTCAAAATATGTTCAACCAAGGGTAGAAAACCTTCAATGAACGGAGAGAGTGATGAGTTATGAGTTATTCTGGTTCAATACGGATAGATGGGTTCGTTGAAGAATTTTGACCGTTAGTTGAAAATGCCCGGTTTTGCGAACTCCTTTGTGTAGTTTTGAATCCATACATTCAAGCAATGACAACAAACTCTCATTTTTTGAACAACCAGCGCCTTAAAGTCGCCTTTCACATTGGTGTTTGGGTGGTCTTGATTCTGGTTTACGCCTGGGTTTTTCAACCTTTATTTGGCGCAATGAGTATAAGCATTTTGAGAGGGCTCGGCAATTTGCTGCCCATGGCGCTGCTCTTTTACGCCAACCTTTGGCTGGTGGAGCGCTATTTTGAAAAGAACCACTACATCCAGTTTTTGCTGTGGTCAACCTTGTTGATTATCGGCATTGCCGCTTTTAGGGTCAATTTGAACCAGTTGTTTCCGGAAATCAAACCCGACGCAGTCGTACTGGCCCAAGGCAACAAATGGTGGGCAGGAGCCATTCTGACCAATATCCT
>NZ_JBBAKG010000170.1:0-8701 GCF_040403615.1 Haliscomenobacter sp.
TTTTCGCTTAACCCGCCTCCACTTCCGCAAAATCGGGATTTCAATAAGGCCTTTTCCGAATTGCTGTGGATATTTTGGATTAGACGAATATTTTTGGTGTTGCGTAATGTCAGAAAATAAGACTCATCGTTTCCGAGAAACGGTTTCAAACTAAAGTATCAATTTGACTGAACTATGTACAAACTCTGCATCATTTTCGCCTGTTGCTTCGGCATCAGTTTTGCCTTGCAGGCAGCAAAAGTCGACACCATTGAAATCAACAGCAGCTACCTGCAAAAGAAAGTAAAAATTGCGGTGGTAACCCCCAAAAGCTACCAAGCAGGGCAAACCCGCTACGCGACCTTGTATCTTTTGCATGGTGGCTACGGCAAATTCAGCGATTGGTTGCTGAATACGCCCGACAAGAATCTGGTACACCGCTTGTGCGATGAATACAACCTCATTTTTGTTTTGCCCGACGGAGGCATTGGTGGGTATTACCTGGACAGCCCAATCAACGCTACCAGCCAGTACGAAAGCTTCATTATCAAGGAAGTCATCCCTAAAGTAGATGCCACCTATCGCAGCATCAATGACCGCAAATCACGGGTCATCTCGGGACTGAGCATGGGCGGTCACGGGGCCTTGTACCTGTCTACCCGCAATCCGGAGTTGTTTTGCGCAGTTGGCAGCATGAGCGGCGCGGTAGACATCAATACCGATCATTGGAACGTTCCGCCAGAGCGTCGCAAAGCCATCGCCGAGCGCCAGGCCAATATCTGGCCTTCCAAGCAGGATAAACCGGAGTTTTACTTGAATAACTCAGTTGTTTCCATGACTGAGAAAATGAAAACCAACGGCCTGGCCATGATTTTTGATTGTGGCGTAGACGACTTTTTGATTGAACCAAACCGGGAATTGCACCGTCGACTGCTGTACAACCAGACCCCCCACGAATACACCGAGCGACCCGGCGCACATACCTGGGAATATTGGCAAAACTCCTTGCCTGTGCATTTGATGTTTTTTAAAAAGGTGCTTGGGATTTAAGTTTTGAGGATTAAGCCCATACATTTTTGCACATTCCCAGTAATATTGTGTGGGCTTAAAACTCAAAACCCAAAACTCAAAACCTATGACTGGTTCTCGCCGTTTTCGCAAAGCCTACCACGTTGCCGCCCTGGTTATGCTCAGCTACATCTTTTTGATGTTGGGCAAGCGCATTTTTGGACAGCGCTATTATGATTTGCGCATCGAAAAACTACACGTGCGCAATGCCGAGCGGGTCAAACGGGCCATTCTGAAACTGAATGGCTTGTTCATCAAGATCGGACAGATGTTGTCTATCCTCAGCAATTTTTTGCCCGAGACTTTTCAAAAGCCACTAGAGGAGCTTCAAGATAAAATTCCGGCTCGCCCTTATGCCGAAGTGCGCGAGCGCATCATCCAGGAATTGGGCAAAGCACCAGAAGAATTGTTTACCCGATTTGACCAAGAACCCCTGGCTGCAGCTTCCATCGGGCAAGCCCACCGCGCTCAACTCAAAGATGGCACTGAAGTTGTGGTCAAGGTGCAGCACATGGGCATTGAGTCTACTGCCCGCATCGATTTGGAGATCATCCGCCGCTTGATCCAGGTCAGCGCCTGGTTTTACAGTGTAAAGGGCATGGATTATGTGTACACCCAGGTCAAGTTGATGATTGAAGAAGAACTCGATTTTGTGAAAGAGGCCGCTGCAATGGTGAAAATTCGCGTCAACTTGCAAGCAGAACCAGGCCTGAGCATCCCCGAAATACATCCCCAATATTCGGCTACCCGCGTCATGACAACCACCTGGTACGATGGGGTCAAAATTTCCAACCTGGAGCAAATCGATGCGTGGGGACTGGATCGGCGGGCGCTGGCCAGCACCCTCTTGCGGTCGTACAGCAAAATGGTGCTCAAAGACGGTTTTTACCACGCTGATCCTCACCCTGGCAACATTCTGGTGCAGTCCAACGGCACCGTGGTGCTGCTCGATTTTGGGGCAACCGGCCAACTTAGCCCCGCCCTGCGCGAAGGCATTCCCAAGATGATCGAGTCTGCCGTCAAAAACGATACCCAGGGCATCATCGAGGCCGTGCGCTTGATGGGCTTTTTGGCCGAAGGCCGCGAAGCCGAACAAATTGCGGAAAAAATGATCGGTGCCATGCGCAATTTTCTACAGAATGAAGTCAAACTGGATGGCTTGAATTTCAAAGACATTCAGGTCAATCCCTTCAACAACAGCATGGTGTCCCTCATTCAGGAGATCGGCATCAGTGGCATTGCGGGTACGGTACTGGTGCCCAAAGATTGGGTCTTGCTCAATCGGGCATTGACCCTGCTTTTGGGCTTGTGCAACAGCCTAGATCCCACGTTAAATCCGCTGGAAGTGGTGCGGCCGTATGCCCAAGAGCTGGTGCAAAACCAGCAAGGGGGCTGGCTGGGCTTCGTGCGCAACCTGGTACAAGGAACCCTGGTCACAACATTGGCCTTGCCGGATGAACTGAAGCAAACCTTGCAAAAAGCCCGCAAAGGCCAACTGGAAGTGCGCACACCGGATATTCGGGAGGGAGCGCGCCTCTTGTACCTCGCGGCAAGACAGTGGCTAATGGCTTTACTGGGTTTGGCCGCAATTGTGCTGGCGCAGTGGTTTTCGCGAATTGGAGAAGAACGCTCGATGCAGTTTGCGTATGCGGCCGCGCTGCTGTTTGGGTGGCTGTTTTTTAAGGCGTTGCGCCGAGGAGCAAAGCTCTTTAATTCAATATCCAATATCCAATAACCTCTGTTCAATGTCCAATAATCAATATCCAATGTCCAACGCGGGTGAAAGCGGAGGGTTAATCTTGATGGGAACTCGCGAAGGTTGGTTTTAGATTTTTCGTACAATCCGAGCTTTACATCGCGGATTCTCATCAGGATTTACCCATAATATCAACCCGCGTTGGATATTGGATATTGATTATTGGCTATTGGATATTGAAATTAAACTGGATTATCCGCAACAACAAATTTTTTGCTGTGCACATCCACAACATCTTCTTTTCGTTTGCCCCAATAGGCTTTCACACTTTTGAATTCAAAGGAATCTCCGGCGGACAGTTCCTTTAACGCGGCCATGATTTCTTTACTCAGGGTGTCGGATTCTGCTTTGAAGGTGGATACTTTTCCGGATTTGGTGATCTCGATTTGGTAGCTGAAAATTCGCGAGCCTGCCGCGCAGCCATCTACATTTAATGTTTTGTGTGCCAGGATTTCCTTTTTGGTGATTTCACCACCAAACTTGTTGGCGTAGGAGAGAAAAGCGCCTCCGGGCATGGCCAGCGCAGAAACTTCAGGGCTTGTTGCCGCAATTGTGTAACCCATCCCCAAGATGACGAAGGCAGCAAGTAGGAAAATTTTGATTTTGTTTTTCATGACGTTGTTTTTTGTGAATTAACTTGGGTCAAACTTAGGCTGTGCAGCAAAGCAAGATTGGAGAAGTAGACAAAAGGGTAGATTGAGGAGAGGAACTACAAGTTGAGTAGGTGGTGCAAGATTTTCTTATGGGACGAAAGAAGACTTGTAAAAATGGGGAAGATTAGCCGACTCAAAAGTGATCAATTTAATGAATTAGCAATTAAAATGACATAAGGTCTATTTACTAGCCGTCAACGCAACCAATTCCAAAAAAGCCACATTCAAGTGATTAAAATCTTGATCAAGAGTCATCAGCTCTAAATTAAAAACCGAAGCGGTAGCGGCAATCCATAGGTCATTTTTTCCCATGTTACGCGGTGAGTTATTGAGTGGCTGGTCTTTTAGTTTTCCCTGGCTAAAAGCATCAATCTGTGCGTACCGATAAAGAATCATTTCTCAGCACATGAATCAAGATGTTGGTATCCAATAAATAACGTTTCATTCGCTTAACTGGCTTATCAAATCTTCAGCAGATTGGGGGATGTTTAAATCAGTGGCGAACTGGCCTAGTTTTAGCAAATCAGTGCCATGATAATTCTCATTTAGTAAGGCCGTTTCTAGGTCAGTTGTTGCAATTGGCGTTTTTAAAGCCAAAAGCAATGGATCATCAGTTGTGATGGTATTCTGAAGCGCGGCAATAGCATCTGTTTTTTCTAATTGATTTGAAGATTCCGAAACCTTGTTGATTTGAACATAATTTAGGGTTCTCAGAAAACCCAGTAGAGGTTGCAAGTATCGGTCATCTACATTCAGCCTGATTTCTGACATGCAATTCGTTTTTTACAAAAATAATGGATTTCGAGGAATGTTGCTACGCAAAATCAAGTTGTTTTGTATACTTGAGCCCAGATGCCTCTTTGAAAACAGTTGTAAGTACCTTTATTCTTGTGTCGGCACAACGCCTCGGCAATGATACTATGGTTCAAGTCATGACATTGAGCCAACAGACGGGTCGTTGCACTACCTAAAAAGGTCGTTCCTCTACTTTACAATTGAGATGCTGACCAATTGTGTTTAATTTGAAGCACAAAAATCAGTCGCCATCGAAACGTTACTACCCACTCCAAGATCGACCTGGCAGCGTCGATTTCCACAGGTCATAACCCATCTTCTTTTTTGGGTGCTGTACATCGTATCGGAATACTTTGCCAATCTGGTTCACATCTTTCCGGAAGAAAAAGGCCGCTTCTTTCAGGCAACCCTCTTGTCATTGCCCATGTTAATGGCCGCTACCTATTTTCTGGCGCTATTTGTAGTGCCCAGGTACTTGATGACCAATCAATGGCTGTGGTTCCTGTTTTGGGCCTTGGTAGTGGCAGTTTTTGTATTTTATTCCCGCATCAAATGGCAGGAACTGGTCAACTACCTGCGGTCTGAGCAGTATTTTCCGGTGCCGGTCAATAAAATGCTCAAAAACATCATTCGCGATTATGCCATCATTGCCCTGGCCGTGTGCATTTACATCATTGGCGATTACCGCCGCAACCAGAAGCTCAATGAGGAATTGATCAAAGCCAAGGCAGAAACGGAAATCAAATTGCTCAAAGGTCAGTTGCACCCGCATTTTTTGTTCAACTCCCTAAACAACATCTACAGTCTGGCCCTTTCCCATTCCGACCAGACGGCAGACAGCATCTTGAAATTGACAGAGTTGTTGGATTATCTGGTTTATCGCGCTAGTCTGGATACTGTGCCACTCGCCAAAGAAATGCAATTGTTGGAAAATTACCTGGGTTTGGAGCAACTGCGCTATGCTGAAAAATTGCAGGTAAGCAAAGACATTGTCGTACAAAACGATGCCGTTAATGTAACGCCCTTGATTCTGCTGCCCTTTGCCGAAAATTGCTTCAAGCACGGTGGGGTTGGCAAAGACGGCGTGTTTAGGGTAGGCATCTACCTGCACGCCGATCAGCAGCAATTGTTGTTCAGGATGAACAACAGCGTCAAGACAGGCAAAACCATTCAGCAGGACAGTGGTGGACTGGGGCTGCAAAACATCCAAAAAAGACTTAACTTGCTTTATCCCGGACGTCATCAACTGCTGATCAACCGTACCGAAGAAACATATCAGGTGGAATTGAGCATCAAATTTTAAGTCGAATGAAGTTTAAGTGTTACATTCTGGATGATGAGCCCCTGGCGTTGAACGTCATCGAGCAGCATTTGGCCAAATTCAATCAATTTGAAGTGTGTGGAAAGTCTACTGAGCCATTTGAGGCGATGAGCGAAATCAAGATTTTGCAACCCGATTTGCTGTTTCTGGATATTCAAATGCCCGATATTACTGGCCTGGAATTGATTGAATCGCTCCAAAACAAACCTGCCATCATCATCACTACCGCCTACCGGGAATACGCGGTGGAAGGCTTTGAGTTGAATGTATTGGATTACCTGGTCAAGCCGATTCCCTTCACGCGATTCATCAAAGCGCTGGATAAATTTTTGGGTCAAAAATTGGGACCCGTGTCCGCTTCCTCCATTTCTTCCCCAGAGGCTGTTTCGGATTCGGCTTTTATTTTGGTGAAGGCAGAACGAAAAACCATCAAAATAGCCCTGGATGATGTTTTGTACGTGGAAGGGGTGAAAGACTACGTCAAAATCGTTTTGCCACAACAGCGCATCCTGACCAAAGTATCGATCGGGAATTTTATGGCCGAATTGCCAGGAGATAAATTCTTGCGTATACACAAATCCTACATTGTGGCCAAAGACAAGATTTCCGCTTATACTGCCCACGATGTAGAGGTAAATCAGGTAGAAATTCCCATTGGAAGGGTTTATAAAGAGGCGTTTTTGAAGGTTATGGAAGGAAGGGGTTAGTTCAATGTCAATGTCCAATAATCAATATCCAATATCCAACGCGGGTGAAGGCGGAGGGAGAAATCTTGATGGGAACTCGCGTAGGTGGATTTTAGTTGTCAGCACAATCCGAGTCTTACAACGCGGGCGATAAATAGATTCTTCTCACGATGTCAAATCGCGTTGGATATTGGACATTGGATTTTGATTATTGGATATTGGTTAACAACACTTCTGGATAATCTCCATTCTTGCCGGTTGCCGATTGGTAGCTGTGTTGCTGGTTTAAGCGGTTGATGATGTGCTTCATCCATTTCCAGGCGCGTTCATTCTGTTGGCGCAAGAGATTGAACTTGTCGAAATTGAAGCGTTTGCACAGTTCATCCAGGCTGATTTTGCAGTTTTTTCTAACAGATTGTTAATCTAAAAAAAGAGGTAAGTACCAAGTGATAATTAATTGTAAACTGGCGCTTAACAATCGAAATTGAGTACTACTTTAGCACATAATTAAAACCAATGTCCAACAATCAAGCCTCCCCGCCCCATTTCGACGTCATCATCATCGGCGCAGGCCCAGCTGGTGCTACCTGTGCTTTACAACTTCGCCATTCCAATTTGAAGGTACTCCTGATCGACAAAGCGACCTTTCCCCGCTCCAAAACCTGCGGCGACGCCATCACCGGGCGTTCCATCAAGACTTTATTCCGCTGTTGCCCAGAACTGGTGGAGCAATTTCGCTCCTTCCCTCAAAAAAACGAGATCAAACATACCCGCCTGCACATCAATTCCCGCAGGCCCGTTGATATCCATTGGGTCAATGAAGCCTATTGTTGGCGGAGAACTGATTTTGACCATGCCCTCTTGCAAGGAGTACACCAACATGCGCCTAATGTGCAGATTTTAGAAGGATTTCAGGTAGATGAGATTGTTCGGGACGATACAGCTTCTGGAATGTTCCTAGTTGGCAACTCCCGCCAACAAAGCTATTTCAGCACCAAATTCCTGGTTGGCAGCGATGGCACTCAATCCATGGTCGGCAAAAAACTAACCACTGCTCGACTGGAGCAAAACCACCACGCTGGAGCAGTACGTGCTTACTTCAAAGGAGTCAAGGGTTTGCATTTGAACCGCACCGAAGTGTTTGTTTTGCCCGAGTTTATGCCTGGTTATTTTTGGGTTTTTCCTTTGTCAAAAGATACGGCCAATGTGGGCTTCGGGATGTTGACGAGCAGCATTGCCCGGAAGAAGGTCAATTTAAAAGAGGCTATTTATGCCTTCATCCAGGCTACTCCTGAGCTCAGGGGCCGTTTTGATGAAAGCATGCAGGAGGGAAAGCTGGAGGGTTTTGGTCTGGCTTTGGGCTCGCGGCGTGTCCCCATGTCTGGTGATCACTTTCTGTTGATTGGCGACGCGGCATCCTTGATCGATCCTGCCTCTGGAGAGGGCATTAGCAATGCCATTGTGAGTGGAAAAGTGGCGGCAGAAACGATTGTGACTGCCTTTAAAAAGCAGGACTTCAGCGCTGCTTTTGTAAAAAGTTACGAAAAGAAATTATTCAAAATCATTGGAAAAGAATTAAAAACCAGCACCATTTTGCTGCGCTGTTTTCATTTTGTGCCAGGGCTATTGGATTTGAGTGCCTATTTGATGGCAAATCCGTTTTTTAAACGTTTGGCTAAAAAGTTAATGTAAATTTGGACATCTAATACTTAATATATGAAAACCATCCAGTTCCTGTCAGCTTTAACCTTTTGTACTCAAATAACCATTGCTGCAATTGCACAAGACTTATGCAAGCAAAATAATGCTCCAGTATTTGACGACAGCATCGTCCTACAAAAAGTCATCCAGCAAGGTATTCTTTCTCCAGATGAAGCACGACGCCGAATGGCGGAAAAGCGGGGCGTCGACTTGCGGCAAAAAAGAGAAATCACCGTGTTGGTGGTGCATCAGCGACTTACTGTGAATCCAAACGTCAACGTTTTTGGTGGGCAACAGATTCTGCGCAATTGTGCTGGAGGTACTGCACTCTGTGAGGTGACTTTCAGGCAAGTCAATGCTAGGGCTTTGGAATTTGTTTGGTCAAACGATGCGCGTAGTGCGGTCAATAGCTGGCGGGATTTACGAGCGACTGCCATCAGCCAGAATTGGTACAGCCAAGCCGATGTTATTCTGGGTTTGACAGAAGATGATTTTACGGATTTGGGGGGGTACGCAGGGCAAACGCATTAAAATTTGAGTGTGTTTTCGCGATACTTGTCGGATAATGCACATCGATTCATTCTACGATTAATGCTGACTTTTTCTTTTTCACCATTTGTTTTAAGAAAGTTGAGAGCCATTCGCCGAAAGAGTCCAAAATTTTGTGCGGCATTGTTTTTTCTTTTACGGCTACCATCCTCCCCAAAAGTAACATCCATCGTCCAATGGAGCTGATTTTCAA
>NZ_JBBAKG010000171.1:0-8699 GCF_040403615.1 Haliscomenobacter sp.
CACAATCGTTGCCTGAGGTGATGCTTACATCTCCAAAGCAAAGTGCAGAGGCTTTCTTGTTGTCGATTTTCTCCAAACATTTCTCATCGCAATCAACGGTCAAAGGCCATGGAGCAACGCAAGTAGGTGCTAATTTGTCTTCGATCAACAGCTCATCCCAGCAGAAGTTGGCGTTGCCATAGATGTCAGCTCCCCACAATTCTATAGTAACCAGTGCAGTCAGGTCGCAGCAGAAGAATTCTACTTTGTCTTGCAGCGGAGTCATCAATTTGCCACCCTTCAGGATGAAAGTTTCACCTAAATCAGCCAAATCTCCGTCGCCGTTGATGTCAAAACCGTCCGCTTTGGTCCAATCGCCATCCGCAGGAAGAGGATCCAATTTGCCGTTGCCGTTGGTGTCGTATCCTTTGCCAATGAAGCTCGCTTCACAACCAGTAGGTACGTTGCGGCGTACTTTGATCCAAGCCAACTTGCAGTTGTCCCAAGAGCCTTCGTTGATTTCCTCTGCAGTTGCCTGAGCGTATCCAGTGGTGTAGCCATTGCCATTGCTCAATGATACATTTAATTGATCATCGCACTTCATGACTGGAGCAATCTTGTCTTCTACTTCGAAAGTGAACGAGTCACGCTTTGCATTGTAGCAGCCATCAAATGCGTCGATGATCAGGCGGTGCGTACCTACTGGTACTCCGATCATCTGGCCGTTCATGATGGCATAATCCACTTTATCCCACGTATTTTCAGCAACCAGGATGCCTTTAACATAACGATCTTTGGTTTTTAAGCTTACTGTTGCATTGGCTACCAGGCAGTTGTCGGTGATAGACACACCAAACGCAGACTTGATGCCTGCTACAGTTACAGGGAAAGCAGCAGTACAATCCATTGGACCAGTTGAGATCACAAATGGTGCATGGTGCGCATATTCAAGCTTTGGAGGGGTAAAGTCTCCGATTTTGATCAGAATGTGGAACGTATCGATCACGCCACCTGCACACCAATCGAAAATATACATTTCGCGGTCGATCTTCACTCCTTTGCCACCACAGATTGGGAATTCAGTATCCTTGATCGACACAGAATAGTTGCATTCAACTTCGTCGATGTAAATATCTCGCTTGGTCTTTGAGTTCCAGAAATAACTGCGGAAAGAAGGCGTAACGTCGATTTTTTTGATCAGGCTCTTATCAGGAGTACAAGAATTGTACTGAACCACCCAATCGTAACCTGGAGCAGGAACTACAGCGTCTTCGCCACAGCTACCAATGCCACGGAATTTCAAGTTGTCATTTGAGAACGGAGCAGGAGGAGTTCCACAGCCATTGTCCAAAACAACATCAGGACGCGCAAATGGAATCACCTGAATGATGCTGGAACGTATTCCATTGCAATCGGTAGCTACCCATTCGCGGTAGATACGGGCATAAATACCATTGGCAGCAATAGAATCGCAGCTATAAAATACCACTTTGTCGCTCCACTTCAAAGTAACGCGGCAACCGCAAGTACGGCAATTGTCATTGAAGTAGGGATAACCCAGGTTGTGAATGTCGTCAGCAACCAAGCCTGGAGGAACCAAATTACAAGCTCCGTCATCATCACCCGCAACACCTTCTGCGTTAATAATGGTCTGAAGACCAGTTGCAGCAGGCTTGGGAGAAGCAGTTTGACGGTTGCCATCTGCGTCCAATACGCTACCAATCGTTTTGTTGTTGTTCAAAACGTAGTTTACGTCAAAGCAATCCAAAGTACCGTTGAAGAAATCAGTACAAACAACTGCAGGTGCAGTTTTGTCTTCAGCGGTTACCTTGCCCCAGCAGAGGATGTTGCCAAAAGAATCAAACAGGCCGTAGGTCCATACTCCAGCGCAATCGATGATGTCGCCATTACCAGGGTTGCTGTCCATCACCCTTACTGTTGCCCCCGCACAGTTGCCATCAGACAACAGATAAGGCAATAAACGGAATTTGCAGGTAGCATCTAATTGAACTGTAACATCCTGGCAACTGCAATTCGCAACTTGGAAAGTTTTACTTAGGGTCGTAACGCAACCGGGATCGCTAAGGTTTTTAGCGCCCGCAGTATCGGCATCAAAGCCGTAATCGAGTGTATTGATGCCTAGTGGCAAACTCGCAGGGTTGATTTTTAATTTGCTGGGGGAAGGACTTGCGCCCGGTTGGGTATTTCCATTTAATATAAAAGTGCCCAGTCCATTTGCATTGTTTGCGGCGCTGCCTGTAACGACAAATGGAACAGCAGTTGGAGAAATCAAGGCAGGCAAACCACTGAGGGCCACATCGGGATAATAGCAAATATTGTTGGTGGTAAGGAATACATTACCCTGGCTACCCGGCCCATTGGGGCCTTCAACGGTGATTTCAAAACCGGAGCTATCCACGTGTACAAAGGAGATTTCATAAATGGCTATTGTATCATTGACCTGGCGGAAATCCAGCGTGTCCCCTACTGTAATTTCTTGAGGAACCGAGCCGCCAACCCGCAGCGAAGAAATGGATTTTATTGTCCAGATCTGACCAGGCAAACCAGGTTCTATCCAAACCGTTTCATCAAACAAACCATTGCCTTTACAAGTACAGGGGTCGTTGATCATGTAGTCTTCCCGACGACTGTTTTCAGTTGGAGAATCATTGGTAAAAGCGACTTTACAATTGAAAACAACCAAACTGTCCAGTACATTTTCCTCCGTACTACAGCCACTGGCATCGGTCACATTGAATTCGATGTACACTTTGCCTTCCGTAAGCGCTTTGGCAGTTGCCGTTCCGTCATTGTTATTGATGATCTCAACGGATCCATCGCCAGACTGCGTCCATTGATAATTGGAATAGGGCGTTGAGCCACCGTCAATTGTACTGGTAAGCGTAATCGTTGAATCTTTACAAACATATCCCAGAAAATCAATGGATAGGCTTGGTAAATCATTTACCACAACAACACTGCCCGTCGTTGCAGAACAATTGCTGGAGTTGGTAACGGTAACCGTATATGTGGTCGTAATATCTGGAGATACCGTGATCGAACTGGTCGTAGCACTATTGCTCCAAAGGTAGGTCAAGGCAACTGGTCCAAATGCTGGTTTTACCAAATCATTGCTGGCCGTTAGTCCATTGGGTAGGCCAGTTGATCCTTCCGTAACGCTCAAGGTAACTTCGTCCCCCTTACAAATTGTGCCATCGTCATTGCTGCTACCTGAGGTTTCCGAAACACTAATTGATGGGTTGGGTAGCTCGTTAACGATGATTGTTTCTGACGCAGTTTTAGTACAACCGAAAGAATTGGTTACGGTGAGGGTATAAGTGGTCGTAATGGAAGGAGCTACTCTGATCGAACTCGTCGTCGCTCCGGTACTCCAGGCATAGGTCAATCCAACTGTCCCCAAACTCTGACTGGGTGCATCATTGCCAACAATATTGTTCGAAATTGACGGCGTAGCAGTACTTAAAGTAACCGAGTCGCCATTACAAATTGTGCCATCATTGTTGCCTATTCCCGAGGTTTCTGAAATATTAATTGAAGCCTCAGGCAATGGATTGACTATAATCGTTTTTGTCGCGGTAGCCGAGCAACCCAAACTGGTCACTGTGACCGTATAAGTGGTCGTAGTATTCGGTGTTACCGTGATCGAACTCGTCGTAGCATTATTGCTCCATAAATACGTTAAGGAAGGAACTGCCAAACTCGACTCAGGTGCATCATTGCCTGCAAAACTATTCGGAATGGCCGCAGTGCCTGCACTCAGGGTTACCATGTCGCCATTGCAAATCGTGCCATCGTTGTTGGTTGTGCCTGAGGTTTCCGTCACATTAATGGAAGGCGTTGGTGGCAATGGATTGACCGTGATAGTTTTTGTCGCGGAAGCCGAGCAACCCAAACTGGTCACCGTGACCGTATAGGTGGTCGTAGTATTCGGTGTTACCGTGATCGAACTCGTCGTAGCATTATTGCTCCATAAATACGTTAAGGAAGGAACTGCCAAACTCGACTCAGGTGCATCATTGCCTGCAAAACTATTCGGAATGGCCGCAGTGCCTGCACTCAGGGTTACCATGTCGCCATTGCAAATCGTGCCATCGTTGTTGGTTGTGCCTGAGGTTTCCGTCACATTAATGGAAGGCGTTGGTGGCAATGGATTGACCGTGATAGTTTTTGTCGCGGAAGCTGAGCAACCCAAGCTGGTCACTGTGACCGTATAAGTGGTCGTAGTGGAAGGCGATACAGTAATCGAACTCGTGGTCGCTGTATTGCTCCATAAGTAGGTTAAAGCTGGAGTGACCAAACTCGACTCAGGAGCGTCGTTGCCCGCAAAGTTATTCGGGATTGCTGGAGTGCCTGCACTCAGGGTTACCATGTCGCCATTGCAAATCGTTCCGTCGTTGTTGGTTGTGCCTGAGGTTTCCGTCACATTAATGGAAGGCGTTGTTGGCAATGGATTGACTGTAATGGTTCTTGTCGCTGTTGCTGAGCAATTATTTGAATTCGTCACCGTGACCGTATAGGTAGTGGTGATATTGGGCGATACCGTGATCGAACTGGTACTTTCACCATTGCTCCACTCATAAATTAATGCAGGAGTTGTCAGACTCGACGCAGGAGCATCGTTGCCCGCAAAGTTATTGGGAGCATCCACAGAGCCCGCACTTAGGGTAACCTGATCACCTTCGCAAATTGTACTGTCGTTGTTGCTGGCACCAGATGTTTCCGATACTTCAATAGAGGCTTCGGGCAAAGGATTGACGATGATCGTTTTCATCGCGGTGCCCGAACAACTTTCAGCATTCGTCACCGTGACCGTATAGGTAGTAGTGATATTGGGTGCAACCCGAATCGAACTGGTACTCGCTCCGATGCTCCAGGCGTAAGTCAGTGATGGCGCAGGGCCCAATAAATTTTGCACCGGAGCATCATTACCCGTAAAATTATTGGGGATCCCCGGAGTGGACTCCGTAGCTGTCAGCGTCAAGGAATCTCCTGCGCAGATCGTTCCGTCGTTGTCTATTGTTCCTGACGTTTCACTTACATCAATGGATACCGTTGGCAATTCATTTACCGTTATTGTTGCCGTATCCGAACTCGGACAATAGTTATTGTCGGTTACCGTAACGGTGTAACTGGTGGTAATAGAAGGTGACACCGATATAGAACTGGTACTCTCGGTAGTACTCCATTGATATGGAACAACCATCTGTAAATTGGCAGATTGTGCTCCATCACTCCCAGCGAAACCATTTGGTATAGTTTCCGTAAATCCTCCAGATGCAGCTAAAATTACTTCGACACTTCCACAGACTATTCCGTCGCCGGAAGTTGTTCCCGACGTTTCTGAGATGGTGATCGATGCTTTGGTTGGGCTGTTAACTGTGATCGTTACCGAAAAAACTTCATTTGTTACACAGAAGTCTGTTACCGTAACAGTATAGGTAGTGGTAACATTTGGTGCGACGTGAATCGTATCCGTTGTTTTATTGTTGCTCCAAGTATAACTCAGCGCTTGAGTAACACAACCTATAGAATTCGAAAATCCATTTGGAATATTGTTGGGTGCTATTTCGGGTGCATCAAGCACCACTTCAGCCCCCGCACATATGGTGCCATCATCTGAATTCGATCCCGAGCTTTCTGAAATGGTGATTCCTATTTCCAAAGGCTTGGTTTTATCCAAGACCGATGTACCAACATCTACTATGATCCCTTTAACGATACGGGGAGGCAAGCGGTGACTACTTGTGGTCGTGTTTCCGTACACGTCCAATACGGCCAGTAGCAGCCCCAAAAGGAGCGGTAGGTACTTGTTTTTCATAGAGATATGATATTAGCGTAAACTATTCAGCCTATTTGCATCTCAAGCAAGCAAGAGATGCAAAAGTTGTAAACCCATTTTGAGTTGTCTCTGTGATTGAATGATTGCTTTGTGTGGAAAAGATGGAAAGTTGAGGGTCTCAACTTGAGTGATCAGATGTCTATGGAAAGACAGAAACAGTGGAAAAAATCGAAGTGATGTTGATTTCTGCCTCAAATATATAATTTTTTTCTCTAGTGGTACATTTTTTAGATAAAAAATATCAAATGTGTTGTCCATTAACCATCAGACAAACTGTAAATAATTTGTTTTTTATAAAGTAATCAAAGAAGCAACAAAACCGGCAAAGCTAAGATTTACCCTACTATCGAGCTGCAGATGTAATCCGGGATAATTCCGGAAGAATGGATGTTCATATCCGCTTCGCTGGCGCTGGTATTTCCGCTGAGTACAAGTGCCGTCAATTACCTACAAATCCTTAAATCAGACTTGTATTTGAAATTCAGGCATTGGAACCCATAAAGAATGGTACAATTGGTTCTAAGAAAAGCTGAAAACACATATCAAATAAGCTGAACAAATTTTTAGTCTCCGAAAATATAGTCGCTTAGCGACGGTGCAATCGTAGCGGCGGGTATCAACCCGCAGATCAGATGGCATCTATTTTCAGAGGAGTGCCATAGGTACGACCCATTTTAAACCAAAGAATATTGTACATACGGCACTCCCATTTTAATATTGCGCTATAAACGGTGGGTTTCAACCCGCCGCTACAAATGTGTCATCGCTAAGCGATTTGTCGTTGCAGTTTGACCTTTGTGATTTGATCCAACGTCCCATAACTTTAGGTCAAGATAGAAAAGTACTAATTCGCATTCAATATGCGGATTGGCTTTATGGGTAATTGACAAACTATATGTCCCTTACTCCAAAATCACCATCTTCTTCGTCGCAATAAACTCCGTCGTTTCCAAAGTATAATACAATACCCCACTCGCACCCAGTTGCTCCTTTTTCAAGGTCACCTGGTTGCTGCCTTTGGCGTAATTACCTTCTACTTTGTACAGCAGAGCTCCTTTTGCATCCGAGATGCTCAACGTCGCTTTGGTGGCTTTGGGCAGTTTGAAGCCTATCTGTGTTTCGCCATTGAAGGGGTTTGGCGTGTTTTGCAGCAGCTCGTAGCCATCTGCAATCGCTTCCAAGCCGTAGTTCAAGGCGATGCCCAGGTTTTCATTGTTTTGGTTGTACGCTTCTGGTGATACGGCACGGTTCAGGTTCAGGGCGCTGCTTAATTTGGCATCCGCTTTGGCGCGGAGTACCAGCGTAAACAATGCTCCTCGCTCGTATTTCCCGTTCCAGGAAGTCGTAATCAAACCTTCGTTTTTGAAGATGCCGAAGTTCTCTGCTTTCGCTACACCGTATTCAATGTCTACCAGCTCCACTTTGCTTTGATCCAGGTTCAGTGCAAACTGGCAACCCTGGATGTTTTGCAAGTCCGCTCCGCTGAATGCTACCCGGTATTCATTGCCCATTTTCAGGCTTTGCTCCTGTGTGTTCAGTTTGAACGCTCCGTTGCTGCGTACTTCGGCACTCGTTGCGCTGCTTACACTCGCACTGGCGTTTACATCGCCCACTTTGATGGCTACAAAGTTCGCTGTAACATTATTCGCCAAGTCGTTCACGCTCACTACTTCAGGGAAGTTTGCTGACCATGGATTGCCTGGTTCGGGGAATACATACGCTGCATCCACAAAACGCCAGGAGGTATTGTTCTGGAACGTTGGATCGATGTTCAAAATCAACTTACGCAATTGAATCATGTCCAGCGTGGAGATTGACTTGGAGTTGTTCACATCCGCCGCAATCAACTTGTACGGGCTGTTCAGCGCCTGAATGCCCAAGATGTGCTTCTGGATCAATACCAGGTCAAACGTAGATACACCATTCAGGTGGTTTTTATCCAATTGGGGCGTAACCGTGAAGTCACCGCCTTTGGCCAGGTTGACAAAAGTATAACCACCGTTGGCAGTTGTAGTTGCGCTCATTGATGCTTGTCCGCTCAACGTGATGCTTGCACCTTGCAGTTTGGCTGCGCCTTCGGTGGCGATCGTACCTGCGATGTTTGCAGTATTCGTTGTTGATCCAGGACATACCTTGCGGTTGTCTTGTACTTCGATGAAGGTTACGCAGAAATCTTGGTTGCCTGCTTCATCCCATGCGTGCAGTTCTACCAGGATAAAGCCCAATTCAAGGTCTTTGCAGGTTACGCTGATGCTCGTTTGAGTAGGCACTACCGGTTCTTTCACCCGGTTGACCGAGTATTTGGTGACCAAAGGGCGTCCGCTAGGGTCGCCCTTACTGGCGTCCTGACCGTTGCAGTCGTAGATTTTTGAAGCTACGAAATCCGTAGCCCATACCGTCATCATGCCACCTCCTGCACCGTCAGGCATCAGATTGACAGACAGGCCATTGATACAAATTGGAGCTGGTCCTTTGCAATCTTCAACTGTGAATGGAATCCGGGTTGGTACACTCAAGTTGCCGCACTCATCACGTACTACTACGATCAGGTCATGCTTGCCTTGTGGCAAGTTTGCAACATTGATTTCGAAATCACCTTTGCCCAAATCCTTGGTGCTCCAGCGTGGAGTTGCGTACATGATCATTTTGCTGGCATCCAAAGTCTGGAACGGAGCAATCATCAGGAACTGAGTTTCCAAAGTTACTTTGTCTGAACAGTTGTCTTTGCCGTTGATCACCATTTTCAGGTTGGCCAAGCAATCGCCACCTTCACGGATACAGAATTTACCTGGAGTACCAGTTACGACTGGACGTACTTCGTCGTATACCTTGATGATCTGGGTATAGATGAAGCTGTGGT
>NZ_JBBAKG010000172.1:0-4100 GCF_040403615.1 Haliscomenobacter sp.
GCTTCCTATTCAAAACCCTCTCAAAAAATCGGGAAGTAATTTTTTGCGTCATACTATGACATGAAATTAGCAGGATTTTTAAGAAAAGCCAATTAATTTCGTATCCTGTTAAGTGTAATACAAATTCTACACCACATACCCACATCAACGATCAAACAAACAAAAAATGAAACAATTGCTAAAAACGTTACTTATCGCAGTTCTTGTACTGTTGGGTACGCAAATTTTCGCCCAGGAGCGCTTCGGAAAACTCCTCAAAAACAAGCCCGGCGTGGTCTCGTACACCTTTCGCAATGAATTTGCCAAAGATGTACCCAAAACCCTGGACAACATCAAGGCCATGGGCATCACCAACATCGAATTTTCCAATCTTTTTGGTAAAACGGCTTCCGAACTGCGCAGCATGCTGGACGCTCGGGGAATGATTTGCACCAGCTATGGCGTGAGTTACGACGCCTTACAAAATAAAGCAACGCAGGTGATGGAAGAAGCAAAAATCCTCGGTGCCGAGTTTGTACGCGTGGCCTGGATTCCTCATACTGGCCCAATGGATTTGGCGCTGGCGCAAAAAACCGTGGCCGATTTTAATGTTTTTGGTAAAAAATTGCAGGAAAGTGGCCTGACTTTCTGTTACCACAACCACGGATTTGAATTTCTGCCTTATGGCGAAGGCACCTATTTTGACTACATCGTACAAAATACCGATCCCAAGTACGTCTCTTTTGAAATGGACATCCTTTGGGTATTTCACCCGGGCGCAGATCCGGCAGCACTGCTCAAAAAGTACCCAAATCGCTTTCGCCTCATGCACGTCAAAGACCTGAAAAAAGGCGTGAAAGGTGACTTCTCCGGCGGCACTCCTCCCGAAAACGATGTAACCCTGGGAACAGGTCAGCTCAATTTGCCCCAAATCATGAAGGCTGCCCGCAAGACCAAAATCCAACACTTTTACATCGAGGATGAAAGTCCAAAATCCAATGAGCAGGTACCGGTGAGCTTGGCCTATTTGAAAGGATTGTAACGATGAGTATAGCCATAGAAATTGGTGGATCCAAGCTTCAGATTGCTACAGGAGATCCAAAAACGGGTACCATCCACGAGTTGTACCGCTATCAGGTCGATAAAGCGCAAGGTGCAAGCGGGATTTTAGAGCAGATTGAACAAACCCTCTGGGATTTGCATCGGGTTCCCAAGGCCATCGGCATTGGTTTTGGAGGCCCACTCAATCACGAAACGGGCACAATTGCCACCTCCCACCAGATTGGTGGATGGTCTGATTTTGAATTAAAAAAATGGGTTCAGGAGCGATACGATGTCCCGGTGGTTATCGACAACGATGCCAATGCCGCGGCCTTGGGTGAAGCGCTTTTTGGGGTTGGCCGAACCCATAAACGGGTATTTTACATCACCTTGGGCAGTGGGGTTGGCGGAGGCATGGTCATCAACCGGGCACTCTACCACGGCACTGTACCCGGCGAAGCAGAAGTTGGTCAACTGGCCTTGACCAAAACGGGCGCTACCCTGGAATCGTTGTGTTCGGGCTGGGCGCTGGATGCCAAAATCAGGGCGCTGCTACCTGAATTGGACGAGCAGGCTCCGCTCAAACAGCTGGTTGGAAATCATACGTTTGGAGAAGCCAGGTTTTTGTTGCCTGCCATCCAACAAAAAGATGAATTGGCTATCCGGCTACTCCTTGAACATGCCGACAACCTGGCCTGGGGACTATCGCATGTGGCCCACTTGTTTCATCCCGACATCATCGTACTGGGTGGGGGTGTTTCACTGATCGGAGAGCCGCTGCGAGCTGCTGTTCAACAAGCGTTGCCAAAGTATTTGGTAAAATCTTTTCAGCCTGGCCCTGAAATTGCGCTGGCCGAATTGAGAGAAGAAGTGGTGTTGGTGGGCGCATTGTGTATGCTCAACTTCTAAAAACAAAAAATGGACTCTAACGCATTCATAAAGGACTACCTCGAAAAGCATCAAAAGCTGATACACAGTTTGCCGCAGGCGAAGATTGCCGAGTTGATCTCGATTTATGAAAAAGCCTGGCAGGAAGAACGCCAGATGTTTGTGTGTGGCAACGGCGGCAGTGCCTCCAATGCCTCCCATTTCATTACGGATTTGAGCAAGGCTGCTTCCGACAAAATGAGCAAACCCTTCAAGGGCATGTGCCTCAATGAGCACATGTCCTGGATCACTGCACTGGGCAACGATTATGCATACGAAGACATTTTTGTGCGCCAACTCATGAATTTTGCCCAAGCGGGCGACCTGTTCATGGTATTGAGCGTAAGTGGCAACTCACCCAACCTCGTCAAGGCCGTCAAATGGGCCAAAGACAAGGGGGTGTATACCATTGCCCTGGTGGGTGGCAAACCCTGCCAATTGGCAGACCTGGCCGATTTTGTGATTGCCCTGGAGGAGACCCACTATGGCCGGGTCGAAGATGCACAGATGGGGATTTGCCACATGGTGTGTTACGCGTTTATTGAAAAGGTATGAAAGTTTAGCACCTCGCCTTCGGCGATGCGACAAAACAAATTTTTAGCCAGAATACCAGCAATTCCGCAATTATGCAAAATCCACAACCGAATAATCCACTGCACGGCATCACGCTCGAAAAAATCCTGCTCCATCTGGTCGAAGTATACGGCTGGGAAGAAATGGGCCGTCAGGTCAAAATCCGTTGCTTCAACTTGGATCCCAGCATCAAATCGAGTCTGACGTTTTTGCGCAAAACGCCCTGGGCCCGCGAGCAAGTAGAAAACCTGTACCTGGAGAGCTTGAAATAAAACACCGCAATCTGCCTTTGGGAAAATACATCAACCTATGGCCATCTTCATCACCATCGCGGGCATTCTGCTGCTGGTTTTTTTGATTTCCTATTTCAGGATACATACGTTTTTGGCGTTCCTGCTAGCGGCCATGGCCATTGGTTTGGCCTTGGGCATGCAACCCCTGCCCCTGATGCAAGCCATCCAAAACGGGATTGGCAGCACGCTGGGTTCCATTGTGGGCATTATTGCCCTAGGTGCCATGCTGGGCAAGTTAATCGGTGCCAGTGGGGCTACGCAGCAGATTTCCTCCAAAATGATTGAGTTGGTGGGGACGAAGCACATTCGCTGGGCATTTATGATTACGGGGTTTATTGTGGGATTGCCCTTGTTTTACTCGGTAGGCTTTATGCTCATCGTGCCTCTGGCCATCACGGTAGCGCATCGGTACAAGCTTTCGGCGGTGTACGTCAGCTTGCCCTTGCTGGCTTCTCTGGCCGTAACCCAGGGCTATTTGCCGCCGCATCCTGCGCCGCTCTATCTGGTCAAACAGCTGCACGCGGATATGGGATTGACGCTCTTTTACGGCATCATCATTTCTGTACCGGCCATTTTGATTTCGGGCGCTTTGTACGGCTCGACGGTCAAGGGATATACCATGGAGCCGAATCTGTCTTTTGTAGCACCGCAGTTGCCTCCCGAAGCATTGCCCTCCGTCTTGATCAGTTTTTTGGCCGTGCTTTTGCCGATCATCCTGATTGGCGTCAGCACCATCGTCACCCCTTATCTGGCCGATGGGACACTCCTCAAGTCCTTCTTCCTCTTCATCGGCGATGCCACGGTGAGTTTGTTGATTGCAGTATTGTTTGCTTCGCTGACCTTGGGGACTTTCAAAGGCAAAAGCAACCAACAAATCAGCCAGTATTTTGTAGATGCGGTGAAAGACGTGGCGGGGCTTTTTTTGATCTTTGGTGGAGCCGGCGCCTTGAAACAAGTACTGAGCGACGGCGGCGTATCTCAAACCATTGCCGATTATCTACAACATTCCAATCTGAATCCTTACGTGCTGGGTTGGAGCATCGCTGCGGTGATCCGGGTTTGCGTCGGTTCATCAACGGTTGCTGGCATCACCACGGCGGGGTTTATTGTACCGCTGCTGAGCAATCCGGCCATCAATCCCAACTTGATGGTATTGAGCATTGGCGCAGGCAGCATGATGTTTTCGCACGTCAACGATACTGGCTTCTGGCTTTTCCGAGAGTATTTCCAATTGTCGATGAAAGACACCATCAAAACCTGGTCGGTGATGGATACCTTGGTATCGGT
>NZ_JBBAKG010000172.1:4200-8601 GCF_040403615.1 Haliscomenobacter sp.
TCAGGTATGGTTTCAATTGCTGAAACTTCCACTGCAGCCCATTTTTCAAAGGTGGCGTCGGTTTTGAAATCGGGCATTGCATCAAAGATTTGCATGGAGTACAAATCGATGCCGATTTTGTGGGGGATGTCTTTGCGGTAGGGCATGAAGCTGCGCCACAATTCACCAGTACGATCATTGGAAAAACTCATTTTCAGGCGCTTGCCGAGGAGGGTCTTGGAGGGGTGGGTTTGGATTTTTGGGTACATGGGTTGCTAGTAGATTGGTTCAAAATTGTGTACTGGCAGCTACGCTGCTTTTTTTCACCACCTAAGCTACCGCAAACCCCGTAAACTGTCTAGCATTTTCTGGATGAAACCCAATCACAATATCTGATGCAGGTACTCCTTTTTTTACCAAATCCTCAGCAATCATTACATCTGTGTTATTGGCCAAAAGCCAAATTTTGCCATTCGGCTTGATTTGAAAATGAAAAAGAACGCTGTGGATGAATTGCTTTTCATACCAACCAGTTTCAATTAACTGAAAATGATTGTGTTGGGTATCCACAATTACTTGAAACTCGATCCCTGGTATCATTTTGCCATCGGCCTCCTCTTGTAAGATAGCCTCCAGCACTTGTTGGTATTTTTTTATCTTCTTATCCATTTCACAATTGTTTCTTGAACAGAATCGTAAACTAAAATTTTCACATTGAAATGCGCGCAAATCGCTTCAATGTCTGGGGTCAAAAAAAATGTACTGTATGCTTCTTCAGGAATGGCAAGAAATAACTGTCTGGTAGCATCACGCTCGTCCATGAAAAAACGATAAACGCCATATTGACCAAAAGCTGCATGGAAATCATAAGTCATTGATGAACCTAAAAAACTTTTGATTTCAACAGCAATCAGTTCAGATTCACGCTCTGCGGCGATGAATTTTTCGGCCCCTAGATCTACTTCATATGGTTTCCGATTCATTCGACGAATCAGGTATGGATCATGTGTAATGACCCATCCATCTTTTTCGAGTGCTTTTCGTACAATACTATGGTAAATGTCCTTTGCCATTGGGTAAAAATAAGACTTTCTAGTCAACGAATCAAGAAAACTAACAAGAGTTCTTGCGCCCATAAATCTTGGAACTTCCTCTGCACGAAACTTATCCACTTAATAACGCTTCCAACCTAACCTCTGCATCCACCACTTCCCGTGCATAGGCATTCGAGGTGACTCCATAATTCGTGATCAGCGTCAAAAATACCTGTTTTTTAGTGCCTGTGTAATCGATAAACCGTTGGCGTTTACTGACCAGTTGTTGGTATTCTTCTTTGGTAATGGTAAACGGTCCACTGTGGAATTTGATTTCACAAAGGTTTATGCAGTCATCCTTCCGATCGATCAGCAAGTCGACCTGAAAGCCTTCCACCTCAAGATTGCCTGGTACGTTGAGACTGTAGATTTGGGTATACACAGCGGCAATGCCCAAAGCGCGTTTGATGGCATCGATGTGTTTGTGGCAAAGCATCTCAAACGCGTAGCCAGCCCAAACTTTGTAAGACTGACTCTCCGCCAATTGTTGCCACATTCCTGGGGTGTATTTTTTATTTGGCTTGATGAAGCGGTGGTAAAAAATACAGTACTCATCGATCAACTGATACAATGATCCTCGTTTCTTCTTGCCGAAAGGGGTAAGTTCGCTCACAAAATCAGAAACCATTAGCTCTTCAATCGCCCTTTGATAACTGCCCGTAGCCTGTGGCATTTTGAGCAGTTTTAGTAGGTCAGCGTGGGTCATCCCGGAATTCTGGCTGGCTAATGCAGCGGCAATTTCCTGATGCAGCTCTGCGTGATTGAATAAGGCATTGAATAGGTTGTTGTACTCGTTGTGTAGGATGCCATTTGGCGAAAAACAAATGCGTTCAATGGCCACTGCAAAACTTTCTCCTTTGCGCAGGTTTTCCAGATAAAAAGGAACACCGCCCAGGGTCATGTATATTTTGGCGACCTCCTGCAAAGTAAATTGAAGTCCTCTGCTCTTTAAAAATTCGTACGTTTCGGACAACGTAAATGGAAACAAATGAATGTTCTCCGTAACCCGATTGTGCAACCCTCCCGGATCATTGAGAATTTTTTTACTGATCCAGGAAGTCGCTGATCCACAAATGACAAGAATAAAATGGGGTTCTTTGGACAAATAATCATTCCAAAGATGTGCCAACATCTGAATGAATCCCGATTTTGGTGTCGACACCCAGGGCAATTCATCGATAAAAATCACCTGCTTTTGATTCCGATCCAGGGTTTTGAGGTAATCCTTCAAATACAAAAAGGCCATCTGCCAGTTTTCAGGAGCTTTGGGAGCAAAGGCGGTGTTGTATTCTGCCAATTTTACGCCAAAATTGACCAATTGTGCGGATGTATGGCCATTCTGTATTCCGGTCATGCTAAAACAGTAATGGTCTCGGAGCAGTGTATCTATCAGAAAAGTTTTACCAACCCTTCTTCGCCCCGTGACCGCCAGAAACTCAGATCGGTTGGAAGCAAGTAAGTTGTCGATGCGTTCAATTTCTTTTTTTCTTCCAATCATTTGAAAATGAGATAAATATAAAAATAATAGCCTGGTAAATCAAAAAGATAATTCCAAATATAGGGCTATATTTGGAATTATCTACCAAGAAAAGGTGCATAATTCCAAATATAGGGTTCAGTCAAGGTCTTAAAGCCTTCCATTTTTATGAACCTTTGCTGGACATTTATGAAGCGGCCTACGACGTGCATGCCCATCGCATCTCGAGGAGCTAGAAAAAAGTGGGGATTGCGCGTTATGTTTCAGAGAGATGGGACTACACTTTATTGCCAAAATGATGATGGCTGCCATTTTTCTTTGTTTTACCAAAATTTCCACCAAGGTTTTGAGTTGTCAATTTTTTGTTGGCTCTTCTTAGTGTCGTTAGTTTCAGTTGTGCCAACTTTCCCATATTTATAACCTATGAATATTGTTTCGAAAAGCAATGCGTCAGCACTATCAAGTTCTTCGCCAAAATACCTCTTACAGATAGCAAACACGAAGTTTTCTCCAACTTGGTCTTCATCAAATGGCTCCTCAGGGAAATCGTCTAGCAAATAAATTCTATTTCCTTTGTCGTCTAGCTTTGATTTACCTAAAAGTTCTTTCTCCTCATCAAGTGGTTCTCCAAATTCTACGAACGTTCCATCGTCAGCACTTCCTGCTCTTGCTCTAATTTTCTGCCCATTTTTAATAACCGAATACCCCCATAAGTTTACTGTACTGTGTAGAATTATAGAACAAATTTCAGAATTTGGAAATTTGTGTTTTAAAAATTTTTCTACCTGCGTCTCCGAGTCCTCAAAGAACTGCATAGGCAGGTCAGGTGTACAAATAAGTAAGTTGTCTCTATAGAAACCAAGGTAAACCTTTTTGTTACCAGGATTTATAGCCACTTCGAATGGTTCGTCCTCTATTCTTCTCAAGCTCTTGAAACCTAACTCTTTAAGTAGGTCTTCATTATCCACTTGATTCGGCTTGTTAATAATTATTGTTGATGCTTTCCAACCCATATTTTTTGATTATTCGTTAGTCCTGTCCCACTTTGCCGATCGTTTTAATCTTTTCAGACCTAACTCTTTCAAAGGGATTGTATAAATATTTTCGACTCGTTTGTTTTCAATTACTTCTGTTCTTGAAAATAAAAATGCTTTTGTAGCGTAGTCTATACTTGGGCAAAATTCTCCTATTTTAGAATTCACTTTTTCGCCTAAATTAATTGGATGACTCCATTTGCCTTTTTTGCTGAAACTGATGTACAAATCACTTTCTCCAAAACCATCATTTAGAATATACAAATCATTTCCGACAATACCAGCTTTAAGGTCTGAAAAGAAAATGATAAAATCTTCTTGGGGGGATATATAAGGATTAGATTCGCTGAAGTCTGTGTAAGTGATGGTTTTGTCGAGTGGTATCGCTTTTTGGTAATGGCCATCCTTAAAATGGCTTACATAAATATCGTTGCTTTTTGTCCTTCTGGTGAAATAAATATTTTTATTATTGGAAATAGTTGCGTAAAAATCGCTCAATTCAGTGTTGATTGAGTCCGACAATCGGAACGGTTTTGTCCAACCAGTATCGGTTTGATGTAAGGCATAGATGTCAAAACTATACTGTGCTGAGGTTAGGCTGTTGAATAAAATGGTCTTCCCATCTGGTGAAAATGCGGGATCTATTTGTTTGTAATTTGGGTCAGCAAAGAAGGCCAGTACAGGCTTTTGCCACACTCCATTAATCTTGCTAGATTGATAGATTTGTAAAGTATCTCTACCCCCATAGGATTTTACAAACAGTAGTTCTTTTCCATTGGGTGAGATGGTTAACCCAAAGGCTTGATTGTCCGAAATA
>NZ_JBBAKG010000173.1:0-8538 GCF_040403615.1 Haliscomenobacter sp.
ATAAAGGCAAAGAAAACAATGCCCGCTCCACGCAGTACACCGCCCCAGCCCCAATCAAAGAATCCGGTATGGCCAGGAGTTCCTTCAGGGATCATGTAAGGCGTATGATTGGCTGGGCTAATGTAGCCCCATCCAATCACGATGAAAACCAATACAATGAACACCTTGATAAACACGATGATCGCGTTTACAAAAGCAGATTCTTGCGTGCCTTTGATCAGCAGTGCTGTAATAATAGCCAAAATCAACAAAGCAGGCAGGTTGATGATGCCCGAATGATCACCTAGTGATTCAAACGGGGAATGGCACAATTCATAGGGTATCCTCCCCCCCAGAAGCTTGTTGAGGTACTCACTCCAGGCAATCGAAACCGTTGCTGCACCAAGGGCATATTCAAGTACCAATGCCCAACCGATGATCCAGGCCATCAATTCGCCCAAAGTGGCGTATGCATAAGTATAAGCACTTCCGGCAATGGGAATCATGGCCGCAAATTCTGCATAACACAAACCCGCAAAAGCACAACCCAGGGCGGCCAACAAAAACGAGATGGTCACCGCGCTGCCCGCGTGCCCACCTGCTGCTGCTGCGGTACGAACAAACAAACCTGCACCGATAATGGCACCAATGCCCAGGGCAATCAGACTCCAAGCTGTCAACGTACGCTTCAACGTACCATGGCCATCAGCCGAAGCTTCGTTCAACAATTGTGACAGTGGCTTCTTTGTAAAAAGTTTACTCATGTGAAATTGTGGTATTAGGTTGATCAATTCCTCTTTGCACCTGACTCGGGTGACTCTGGTTAGAGGTTATCTAATAAGGTGTAACTTTCCTGCAAATGGACTAGAGTTTTGGTATCCGCAATACCTGCCCTGGATAGATCCGGTTTACGTCTTTCAACATGGGTTTGTTTGCTTCAAAAATGACGGGGTATTTCAATACATCGCCATAATATACCTTGGCAATTTTTGACAAAGAGTCGCCTTTTTTCACTTCGTAGAAATCGGCTTCGGGCTCAGGTTCGATCACGGTCATGCGGTCGTCTACTTCTTCCACGCCTTCTACATTGCCCAAGGTAAGAATAATTTTCTCTTTATCTGCTTGGGTGTGTACTTCTCCGAATACGATCACGGTGTCTTTTTGCAGGTCTACAAAGAAATCTTTGACTTCGATGCCCAAATCTGCTACAGCATCTTTGAGTGCCTGGATATTTTCTTCCTGGGTTTTTTCAGCTTCCTTAGGAACAGTAACTTCCTCTTTCTTGCGCTTGAACAATTTAGCACCTGCATCTTTTAAAAATGAAAACAGTCCCATGCTTGATTACTTTGGTTTGTTGGTAAAATTTTCCAGTGCCAAATATAAAAAACAAAACGTCATTTTGGGAAAAATGGCCAAATCGTAAAATTAATTTCCCTTTTCCGCATTTCTAGCGCCTCTTTTTTACAAAACACCTTATATTTGCCCAGTTTTTTCTGACAAATTTTATACTGTACAAGTAAACAAGAAGTTATGCAAGGAAAAGGACTGGTAAGGTTTTTCCTGATACTGATGACGATCGTCACACTTTTTCAGTTTCTGCTGACAATTCCTACCACCAACGTGGAGAATGCAGCGGATGCCTATGCTAAAAAAGCCAGCGCCAAAGTTTCTACAGCACAGCAAAATGCCGTGTTCAAGAGCAAACGCGCAGCTTATTTGGATTCAATGTCTACCGAAGTGGTCTTTGACCTCAAAGGGCTGAAAAAGTACACCTATCAGGATTTGAAAGGTCAACAATTGGCGATGGGGTTGGACCTCAAAGGAGGGATGAGTGTGGTTTTGCAAGTTGACTTGGAAAATTTCATCCGTTCACTTGCCACTAACTCGGAGAATCCAGAGTTCGATCGCGCTTTGAAAAAAGCGACTCAGGATCAACGCCAAGCTCAAGACAACTACGTGACGCTTTTTGCAAGGGCATACAAAGAGATCAGTGGCAGCAAACCACTGGCCAATTTGTTTTCTCGCAATGACGCGTTGAAAGAGGACATCAAATCTGGTGATCCCGATGCCAAGGTAATCAGCGTGCTGAAGAAAAAAGCGGATCAAACCGCTGATCTAACCTTCCGTTTGCTGAAAGAACGGATCGACAAACTGGGCGTAACCGGACCAAACGTGTCCCTGGACAATGCCCGGGCCTTGATTCTGGTAGAATTGCCCGGTATCGACAACCCTCAGCGTGCCCGTGCCTTCCTGTCAGGTGCAGCCAAACTGGAGTTCTGGAACATCTACCGCCTCAGTGATCCAATCAACCCCAATGCTTCTACCAGCAAACAAATCATCGAAGGATTTATTGCCGCCAATGAAGCACTGGCAAAAACGATCGGAACAGGCAAGACCCGCCCAGACACCATTGGTTTGAAAAAAACCGACTCGCTGGGAAATGCGCTGGCCAAAAGCAAATGGAAATTTGACAGCATCGTACAACGTCCAGCTGACAACCCACTGCTCGAGCTTCTGCAAGTCAATACCCAGGGCACTGCACCTGCATTGATGGGCTACGCTGAGAAAAACAAAAAAGAATCCATCGATTCCATGTTGGCGCGGGATGAAGTCAAAGCTCAATTCCCTCGCGATTTGACTTTTGCCTGGTCTAAAGATCCGATTGCGGATCCCAAAACTAAAAAGCCAACCAACGTATACGAGCTGTATGCCCTCAAAAAAGAAGGTACTCGCGCTGAAGCACCACTCAATGGTGACCACGTGATTCAGGCATTTGAAGATTCTGACCAGAACTCTGGCAAAATCGTCGTTTCCTTGCGCATGGATGGCGAAGGTGCCAAGATCTGGGGCAATATGACCAGCAAAGCTGCACAGGCCAACAACCGCGAAATCGCGATTGCCCTGGACAATGAGGTAATTTCTTGTCCTAGTGTAAACGAGGCGATCCTGGGTGGTAGCTCTCAAATTTCGGGAAGCTTCAACCTCGAAGAAGCCAAAGACTTGGCCAATTTGCTGGAAGTAGGTAAACTGCCTGCGGAAACCCGCATCATTCAGGAATCCATCATCGGTCCAACTCTGGGGCAGGAAAACATCAACAAAGGCTTCGGCACTTTGGTGATTACCTTCCTCGCGATTTTGGCCTTTATGGTGGCATATTATGCAGGTGGTGGTGTCGTGGCTATTTTGGCTTTGATCATCAACATCTTCCTGCTGCTTGGGGCTATGGCATCCATTGGTACTGTTCTGACGCTCCCGGGTATTGCAGGTATCGTACTGACCATCGGTATGGCCGTAGACGCCAACGTAATCATCTACGAACGGATTCGGGAAGAATTGCGAGAGGGGCTGGGATTGAAAGAATCGATCCAGGAAGGTTTTAAACACGCCGCCAACGCCATCATTGATGGCAACCTCACTACCTTTATTTCTGGGGTAGCCCTGGCCGTTTTTGGTCTGGGACCAATCAAAGGCTTCGCGATTGTGCTGATGTTGGGTATCGCAACAACCTTGTTTACGGGTATCCTTGTTACCCGTATGATGGTTGAATACTGGGTTGGTAAAGGCAACAAGATGACGTTCAGTTTACCTTGGTCTTCACACTTCCTGTTGGATCGGAATTACAACTGGATGGGATTCCGTCATATTTCCTATGCTTTTTCAGGAATTGTAACGGTAATCTGCTTCCTTGCTATTTTCATCCGTGGCTTTGACCTGGGTGTTGATTTTAAAGGAGGTTACTCTTACAACATTCAATTTGATTCCAAGGTCAAGGTAGAATCGGAACAGCTACGCCAGGCTTTGACTACTGAGTTCGGATCAACACCTGTTGTTAAAGCAGTAGACACAGAAAATACCTTCAACGTAGTGACAAGCTATTTGGTAGACAGCCCAGACGAAAAAGCTGGAGACCGTGTGGTTGAAAAGCTGTTCAATGGCATCAACGAAATTGCGGGAGGTAATCTTGATCAAGACAAGTTCAAGGATTATGCCAGTACCGGTACCCACATCACCAGTGCAAGTAAGGTAGGACCAACCATCGCCGACGATATCCAGCGGAGCTCGTGGAAAGCTTCTCTGTTCGGCTTGCTTGGTATTTTCTTGTACGTACTTTTGCGTTTCAATAAAATCAAGTACGGCGCGGGTGCGGTAATCGCTACAATCCACGACGTTGTTTTTGCGGTGGGTATGTTTGCCATATTCCATGGTGTTTTACCTTTCAACATGGAAATCGACCAGGCATTTATCGCTTCGATCCTTACGTTGATTGGTTACTCGCTGAATGACACGGTAATCGTATTTGACAGGATTCGGGAATACATCCACAAGTACCCGACTATGAAAAAGAACGAGTTGATCAACGCAGCCATCAACAGTACTTTGACACGTACCATCGTAACCTCTTCCACGGTGTTCCTTAGTGTATTGATCCTGTTCTTCTTCGGGGGCACCAGCATCAAAGGTTTTGCTTTCGCCATGTTGTTGGGGGTAGTTTTTGGTACTTACTCCTCAATCTTCATTGCCGCTCCAATCGTAGCAGACCTTACCAAAGGTGATTACCTGGATGCAAAATTTGCTACCAGCAGTAAAACCGCTGAAGATGGCAAGGGCAAAGGCAGCAGCAAAGCAGTTGTTAAAGCGTAATTGAAAATAGCCAGTTTTGGCGGTGAAAACCGGCAGTTGAAGAAATTCGGCTGCCGGTTTTTGTTTTTATGAGGAGGAAGGTGAAGGATGCTTAAAAAGGAGGATGCTGTGCGATTAAAAAAAGTAGTTTCCTTAGGTTCGTTACTCCCTCTCGGTTTAAATCCAAAAGACTGACGGTTGCTCTTCCTGTTGGTGAGATTCCAAGGATCAAACTAAAATCCTCATTCCATCGAAAATGTTCTTCCCAAACATCAAGTCGTGGATTGTATAAATTTGCGAAAGCACCTGTGATTAAATCTTTGAATTGGATGTGATTGTATTTTTTATTGTTGCAACCTTGGCAACTATAGGCCAAATTGTCCATTTCATCACTACCTCCTTTAGAAATTGGGATGATATGCTCAACTGAAAATGGATCAGGCGAATACTTAAATTGGGAAAAGCAATATTCGCAGCATCCATTTGCTCGTGACCTGACTTTTTCTTTTAAAGCTGCGTTTGCTTTCATTGCTATGCAGCTTTTATGCCTAGCTCTAGCATCAACGCATCGAGTGAAATATTTCTGTATTGAGAGAGTTTAATCAGGTTTTTGATTCGCTCCACATTGGCTATCTCAATTTGGTCTGAAATCTCAATGAGTTCTTCGTATTCCTCTAACGTCAATGTCTCTGCGTCTCTTTTTTCTTTAAGTGTTGAATAGCGCTCCCAGTCATCATTGCTTATTCCAAGGTTGATCGCCTCTAACAGCGCAGCTTCTGTAGCATCTATTCGCGGCATTTGAAACTGGCGTTCAATCATCTTTGAAAGGTAGCTATCGATGTCTATGCCTTCATTTGCAGCATACCATTTTATCTGTTTTTCCAATTCTGGTTGAATATTCAAAGTAATTGACATAGTATTTGTTTTGTAAAAACGTGTACCATACAAAGTTAACAAAAAATATTTTTTTTGTCAACTCCTTTTCATTAATTCTGGTCTGTCAAATAGCAGTCCCATAAACTCTTCCACTCATTTCTGCGTTTTTCTTTATATTCCCGTCATAAAACTACGACATGAAGGTCCTTTTATCCATAAGTCTAATGCTTCTCTTTCTGCTCAGTGCGTGCAGTGTAGCCAATCAAGTGCGCGATGGCAAAATTGCTTTTGAAACCAAACAATACAAAGTGGCCGTAGGCTTGCTGCAAAAAGAGTACAACAAAGCCAAAACCCGCATCGAAAAAGGCAAACTGGCTTACATGTTGGGGCTCTCCCTCAAAGCCACCAACCAAAGCGAGCAAGCCATCGACTGGTTTCAAAAAGCCTACGACAACCAGGCAGGTACCGATGCCTTGAAGGAAATGGCCCAAGCCCTCAAAATGGCTGGCCGCTATGCCGATGCCAAAGAGGCGTACAAAAACCTGGGCATCGAAATAGGCAGTCCCTATGAATACCGCAAGGAAATTGCCGCCTGTGACGTTGCCGAAGGTTGGAAAAAAATCAAAACCCCTGAATACAGCGTTGAACCCGCCACCTTCAACTCCAAATACGCCGATTACGCCCCCGTATTTTTCAAAGATCAATTGGTGATCACTTCCGATCGCGCAACGGCTACGGGCGACAAAAAAATCTATGCCTGGACGGGCAATGATTTCAGCGACCTTTTTGCCATCAATCCCCAAACGGGCGATGCCAGCAACTTTAGCGCGGCCATCAATACCCTGGCCAATGAAGGCACCGCAACCTTTAATGCCAACTACACCGAAGTGTTTTTTACCCGCTGCACCGGCACAAAAAAGGAAGACCAATTCTGCAAAATCATGCACAGTGTGTTCGATGGCACGTCCTGGATTGCTCCTGATGCGCTGAGTTTTCAACAGCCTGGCGTCAATTACGGCCAACCTTGTTTGTCTCCCAATGGCAAAGTGTTGTATTTTTCTGCCGAACACCCCGACGGCTGGGGCGGACACGACATTTGGGTCAGCGAACGCATAGGCAGTGAATGGGCAGAACCCAAACTCTTGCCTCGCACCGTAAACACCCTGGGCAATGAGCTGTTTCCGAGCATGGACAACGATACGCTCTATTTTTCATCTGATACCCACCCAGGCATGGGCGGACTGGACATTTTCAAAACCTACCGCCTCAAAAACGGCGATTGGGCGCCAGCATACAATCTCAAGCCCCCTATCAACTCCATGGGCGATGATTTTGGGTTTCTGGTAGACTATCAGTCCAAACGAGACTCGGGGGTCACCAGCAAGGGCTATTTGACCTCCAGCCGCAGCGAAGGCCAGGGCAACGACGACATTTATGTATTCGAGCGCCGTTATGTACCCCCTCCTCCCCCACCACCGATTGCCGAGATCCCCAAAGAGCAACCCAAAGCCAAGCTGATTCTGGATGGGTTCGTGTTGGAAAAAATCTTTCAGGAAGCCACCAACCCCAACAGTAAAGTGCTGGGCCGCAAGCCATTGCCTGAATCCAAAGTAGACATCAAAATTGGCAATAAAACCGAAACGGTCACCGTAGATGCCGAAGGGCATTTCCGCATTGAATTGGCCGAAAACCTGGACTACAATTTCTTGGCTACGCATCCGGGCTACCTCAATAATTTTGCCAAATTCTCCACCAAAGGGATCGCCAAAGACCCCAACAACCCGGAGCAGATTTTTGAAATCGAGATCGTACTGGACAAAATCTTCCTCGACAAAGACATCCGCCTCGAAAACATCTACTACGACCTCGACAAATGGGACATCCGCGCCGATGCCCAACCTACCCTGGATAAATTGTCCGAAACCCTGAAATTGAATCCCAAAATCAAAATCCAATTGTCGTCTCACACCGACTGCCGTGGCTCAGATACTTACAACGAATCGCTGTCGCAAAAACGCGCCCAGTCTGCCGTGGATTACCTGATCAGCAAAGGGATCGATGCGGCACGCCTGGAAGCCCGTGGCTATGGTGAAGGGGTACCCGAAGCAATCTGCGCTTGCGCGAAGTGTACGGAAGAAGAGTATCAGTTGAATCGGAGGACTGCGTTTCGGGTGGTGCAGTGAGGAGGCTTTCAATCCAGCAATTAATTTAATAATTTGCATTAAAACTGTAAGCAACCATGACAATAGCAACAAGTAGGTATAGTATAGAGGATTACCTCGAAATGGAATCCAATAGTACCGCCAAGCACGAGTATTGGAATGGAAAAATTTGGGAAATGGCCGGAGGAAGTGATGTACATAACGAAATTTGTGCACGCATCATCATTGAAATAGGTAAAGCTTTGGAGAAAAGTACTCAAACCTTCAAAATTTATACCAGCGATATGAAGATATGGATTGAAAAACGTCGTCGTTTTGTATACCCTGATGCGGTTGCTGTTGCCGTCAAACCCCTGTATTATGAAAATCGTCGGGACATTATCACGAACCCCTTACTTGTAGTAGAAGTTTCTTCTGATGGTACAGAAACCTATGATCTTTCTTCCAAATTTGAACAATACCGTAGTGTTGATTCTTTCAAAGAATACTTGATCGTTAGTCAATCGGAGCGAATCATCACCCGCTATTATCGGGAAAAGGACAACTTGTGGAGTATGACTGATTATACTGAAAATGATGCGCTGGTGCCTTTACAGTCAATGGGATTGGAGGTACCTTTGAGTGGGATTTATTGGGGGGTAGATTTGTGATGATGAAACTGCTTTGCTGAATCTGGTAACTTCCTAAGCCAAAGGCTGCGCCTTCCAGTTATCAATATTTTTAGTGGTAGAAGAAAAATTCACTCTTACCCCTATTACCGGTTTTCCTTTGTTCCAAAAAGCCTGAAAGCGGCGCGTTCTACCTCATGTTTGGGATAGTCTAGCTCATGTAGGCCAAATGCATTGCGCGACAGAGCTACACCCGAAAAAATTCCCTACCTTTCCCCTCAAAAACCACCAAA
>NZ_JBBAKG010000174.1:0-8521 GCF_040403615.1 Haliscomenobacter sp.
GTGTATCCTAACAGAGATGGAAGAGGCTGGTTAAAATCTTTTTTTTCTGTCCCGAATAGAAGCATGACAGGAATACAGGACAATATGCCAAGGATAAAGCCAGTGATGGTGATACTGATGGTGCGCCAGTAGGGTTGTAAGGTTGTGGATTTCATTGGTGAAATTTTTTATATCGCAAGGTGAATTAATTTATGCCCAGTACATGACATCTTCGACCATACATGCCACAAATATCCTCCCCTCCCCAACACCAATCAAGGCACTTTTACACCAAAATGACCACCCCAAATTTTGATTTTTGAAACACCCCTCCCCTTCCACGCCTACCGATTATACACAAATTTGCATTGCTGGCAAGATGGTGCTGGTGATGACCAACCCCCAAACCCCTGGAAGGGGAGCCCAGCTTACGTTAGGTCAAAATGCTACCTTTTTTTAGCAAAAGTAAGGTTTTTTCTTACCGAAAATCTGCTCCCCTTCCAGGGGTTTGGGGGTTGGTAATTTTCGTAAATCGTTCACTATCAATGCTAAAATCAAGTATCGAAAGATGTGTATAATCGGTAGCCTCACACGCTGCTGATCCAGCGTGGATTAACCTTCCACTTGGATGCAAAAACGGGAAATCAAGATTGTTACCTACTGAACCCCTTTATTTTTCTTTCCCAAGGTATCCATTTTTATTTTCTTCTTTTTGCCTTCAAACAGTGGCTTCAGGGCAATGGTGTCTGGACCTTTGATATCGGGAATGCCCTCGGTGGGTTTGATGGGTTTGGGTGGGCGCGACAGCGTATCGCGTTCGAAGTAGGCTTGCTCGATCAGGAGAGAATCGGCAATATGGGTGGCAGCCTGGAATGCTTCTTCATAGCAGGCCTTGATTTTGACTTTGCGGTATTCTAAGAGTCGGCGATTTAGTTCCTGACTCATCAAGACTTTAACCTCTTCCTCACTGTAGTCTTTGTTGGAAAGGCAGGCTGTGCACAAAAACAACAGGCCAGCGGCAAGCCAGGAGAAGCGTTTGAATAGTTGGCGCATTCGACGAATCATTTGGAATATTTTAGTCTCAATTCTTCCTCTTCGGCACGGCGTGCTTTGAGCATGGAATCCACCAGCACCTGAATTTTTGCCTCGCGGGTAGCTTTGCACAGGCTGTCCATTTCGAGCGCCATGCCTTCCTGGTTGAGCTTGCGCAAATACAGCGTATCGATCTGATCCCGCTGGGTAGTGGTCAGTTTGAGTGGAGGTTTTTCACCGCAAGAAAAAAGGAACACCAGAAGGCCAAAAAGCCCAAGGATGGTTCCGACAAAATTGAGTTTCATCCCTTGTCAATTATCTAGAAACATCGATTACTTTTCGGCGCAGTACAAAGTGTTGTCCCAAATACACCTTGCGTACCATCTCATCTGCCGCCAGTTCCTCGGCAGTGCCTGCTTTCAGAATGTTGCCCTCAAACATCAGGTAGGCCCGATCGGTGATCGAAAGGGTTTCCTGCACGTTGTGATCCGTAATCAGGATTCCGATGTTTTTGGTTTTGAGCTTGGCCACGATGTACTGGATGTCTTCTACTGCAATGGGGTCAATCCCGGCAAAAGGTTCATCCAGCAAAATGAAGGTTGGGCTGGTGGCCAGCGCACGGGCAATTTCGGTACGGCGGCGCTCGCCCCCCGAAAGGGTGTCACCTCGGCTTTTGCGCACTTTGGACAGGCCAAATTCGTCTACCAGTTCTTCCAGTTTATCGCGTTGCTCGGCAAGCGACAACGTGGTCATCTCCAATACGGCCTTGATGTTGTCTTCTACCGTAAGCTTTCGAAACACCGATGGCTCTTGGGGCAGGTAACCAATGCCTTTTTGAGCCCGCTTGTACATGGGCAAGTGGGTAATTTCCTCATCGTTGAGGTATACTTTGCCTTCATTCGGTTGAATAAAGCCCACAACCATATAGAAGGTGGTGGTTTTACCGGCTCCGTTTGGCCCCAATAGCCCGACGATTTCGCCCTGGTTGACGTTGATCGTCACCCCTTTGACTACTTGTCGGCGGCCATATAATTTGATCAGGTTGTCGCTGCGCAGAATCATTCCTTCTGTTTTTTGGATTTTGGAGCTTTGTAGTTTTCGGAGGTCGCATGTTCTCCTCACTAAAACCATAAGATCCCCAGACCCGCTTTTTCGTGTACTAATCTACATAAATTACCTTGCGCAAAAAGCGGAAACCCAACGACACCTCAAAGGTAAGGTTGGTGCTTTTGCGCTGGGGCAGGGTAATGTTCCCTCTGGGAGCAAACGGATTTGGATTGATGATGTTTTCCAAAGGGGGCTGATTGTATTGAAAAGAAAAATCTGGATTGACCGTAAATTCCAGCAGCGCCCCAACCAACTCGCTAAATGGCAACTCAATGCCACCTCCCACCGTTAGGCCGTAATTGAATTTGCGTACAAACTCAGGGATAGGATAATACACCGTGTAGATATCGTACTGGTCGGGAAAACGCGGCCCCAATTGGGTGCTGAGCGTATAATCGCCACGAATCCCCAGCAGATAATACACTTTTTTTTCGCCCAGGTCTAAATCCAGCCGTTGTTTTGCTCCTACCGTCAACGAAATATTGCGGTACTCGAAGGAAATCTGTTGCGCTGGAATGGAAAAAATAGAACCTCCTGACCCCGTAATGGTTCCACGAGGGGTGCGAATGGCGCTGCCTTTGATGTGGTAGCCCCCTTGAGCAAAAAGCGAAAAGCGGGAATCTTCCCCCACACTTTCGATAAAAGCAATGCCGTGGTACCTTAGAAGCATGTCTCGCTCAAAGGTATTGTCCCAGCGTTGTCTGCCCGCGGTAAGTCCTCCTTTAAAGCCAAAAGCTGTACTTTGGGTAAAGCCCCAAACCGTCGATACACACAAAAATAAGCCGATAAAAAAGCTGCGCATAGCCGTTACTTTTAAAAAATGAGGCGATTCTAAGGGTTGAAATCCAAAAAATTTCAATCGGCAGAACCATTATTTATCCATCTACAAAGGTGGTGAATTGGCATGGACTGTGCAAGAGTTCCGCAGAATTCAACAAAATCAGGCTTTTGTACGGCAGCCTTTACTGACAGATGCCTTACAGGGTAATAAAAATTTACCTAAAAAACTTTGTTTATCAATTGAGTTCTACGTTACTTTGCGGGTGCATTTATAAATCAATAAAGTTTTCTAACATGTCAAGCATTGCAGAAAAAGTAACCAAAATCATTGTTGAGAAGCTTGGAATCACGGAGTCCGAAGTTACTCCAGAGGCGAGTTTCACGGGTGATTTGGGTGCGGACTCTCTAGATACCGTTGAGCTGATCATGGAATTCGAGAAGCAGTTCGATATTTCCATCCCAGATGAGCAAGCGGAAAACATCAAAACTGTTGGTGATGCAGTTTCGTATCTTGAGGGTGTAATTCATCCCAAGAAAGAGGACGCAGATAAGTCCAAAGATCACTAATTTCAGCGTTCGGGAAAAATCCACAGGTTGAATTTCAGCCTGTGGATTTTTTATAACAATGCTCTTGTTTCTGCTAATCAATACCCGAATATGAGAAGAGTTGTTGTAACCGGAATGGGGGCTGTAACGCCAATCGGCAATACAATAGCCGCATACCAGGAAGGTTTACAGAAAGGCGTTAGTGGTGCAAACATTATTACGCTTTTTGATGCTTCGGCATTCAAGACCAATTTCGCTTGCGAAGTCAAGGACTTCGATCCCGAAATTGCCATCGATAAGAAAGAAGTACGGCGCATTGACCGCTTCACACAATTTGCCTTGGTGAGCGCCGAGGAAGCTATGATTGATTCTGGCCTTTCCACACAACTTGAGCAGCTTGATCGCGACAGAGTTGGGGTGATCTGGGGATCTGGAATCGGTGGATTGCGCTCTTTGGAAGAAGAAATTGAAACCTTTACCTCTGGCAATGGTACCCCACGGTACAACCCTTTCATGATTCCTAAAATGATTGCGGACATTGCTGCTGGGCACATCTCCATCAAGTACGGATTCCGGGGCATCAACTATTCCACCGTTTCGGCTTGTGCTTCTGCTACGCACTCCATTATGAACGCTTTTGATTACATCCGCCTGGGCCGCAACGACGTGATCCTTTCGGGTGGTTCTGAAGCAGCTGTTACCAAAGCAGGCATTGGTGGCTTCAACGCCATGAAAGCCCTCTCCACCCGCAACGATGACTTCAAAACAGCTTCTCGCCCTTTTGACAAAGACCGCGATGGATTTGTTTTGGGCGAAGGCGGCGGCGCATTGATCCTTGAAGAATACGAGCACGCCAAAAAGCGCGGTGCCAAAATATATGCCGAAATCGTTGGTGCAGGCGCTACTGCCGATGCCTACCACATCACTGCTCCCCATCCGGATGGATTGGGCGCGCTCAACGTGATGCGCATGGCCTTGGCGGATGCCAAAATGAACGCCGACGAGATCGATTACGTCAACGTACACGGTACGTCTACGCCGCTGGGCGACCTTGCCGAAACCAAGGCCATTCAGGGGGTATTTGGCGAACATGCCTACAACCTGAACATCAGTTCGACCAAATCCATGACAGGACACCTCCTCGGCGCCGCCGGTGCCATCGAGGCCATTGCGGGTATTTTGGCCCTACAGGGTCAGTTTATTCCTCCTACCATCAATCATTTTACCGACGATCCAGAAATCGATAACCGCTTGAACCTGACCTTCAACCAGGTACAGGAACGCAAAGTAAGAGCGGTTTTGAGTAATACATTTGGCTTTGGTGGCCACAATGCATCTTTGATCTTTAAACAGTTCTCAGAATAGGACTGTAAGTGTTTAAGGGAGCAAAGCGCAAAAACTACCCTTTCCCCAAACAAATGAAATCCTGTTCAGCAATTTTCCTACATCTCGAAATTGCTAAACATGATTTCTGCTGCAAAATCGTTTTTTTTGTAGCAACTGTATTTTTGTAGTTTTTTTCTGCTCCTTTCAATTTTTACAGGCCGTTTCTGAATAGATTCATAATCAGCACCCTGCAAAAATTTGACCGCGGTCAAATTTTTGCAGGGCTGTATTATTTACACTCTCAACCAAACGGCCTTGCGGTTTTTATTCAAATTTTATAACTACTACCTTTCTCCGGATAAGGAATTGGCCCGTAAACTCAAACCTTTACTGGGCTATACTCCGGCGAACCTGGGTATTTTCAAGTTGGCGTTTTCGCACAAATCTACCAGCAATGCGGGTGGAGACAAAGCCTACGCCATGCAAAACAACGAGCGCCTGGAGTACCTGGGCGATGCGGTGTTAGGCACCATCGTTGCAGAATACCTCTTCAAGAAGTATCCAGACAGCAATGAGGGTTTTTTGACCAAAATGCGCTCCAAACTGGTCAAGCGCAAGTCGCTCAACCGCATTGGCGACAAAATGGAACTCGAACTTCTGCTCTCCGAATACAATACCACCCGCCTCAGCCGTTCCATGTTGGGCAACGCCGTAGAGGCCCTGGTGGGCGCAGTGTACATCGATCGCGGGTATGGACCTACCATGAATTTCGTGATCCACAACATGCTGCGCAAATACGTCAACATCCACGAACTGGAGCGCCTCGACGACAACTACAAGAGTCAATTGCTGGAATGGTGCCAAAAAAGCGGCAAAAGTGTAACGTACAAGCTATTGGCGCGTTATAAGTTTGAAAAACGCGACCGCTTCAAAGTGGCAGTGATGATCAACAACAAGCGCGTAGCCATCGCCGACGATTTTAATAAAAAAAGCGCCGAGCAAATGGCTTCCGAAAAAGCCATGTTGGCCCTGGGCATCCTGATCGAGGAAGAAGACGAAGACTAGTAGCCGCAACCCTTGCGGTTGCCCAAACTGTCAACCCTTGCAATTGCCCAAGCCGCAACCCTTGCTGTTGCCCAAACTAGGAACCGAATTTGGTTGTTCAGTACCCCAAAATACATTTTCATCCGCCATGAAATCTGTCCTGGACAAACGCATCGAAACCATGCTACAAGGAGCCAACGAGCTTCAACTATGGGTATTGGATGCGATCCGCCAGGGCTTTGGTCATTTGCAAAGTCAACCCAACGCTACCTGGGACAGCATCGCTGCCCGCATGACCGATAGCAAATTGGCGGTTATCTCCCGGCGCATCCGGGTATTGCGCGACCGCAGGCACGAGGCACAATGGCCAGAACTCTTCTTCAACGAGTTGGCCGATTTTTACCTCTTTGCCCAAGCCTTTCGCCGCATAGAATCCCTGCCCGAACCCCTTCAAGAAGAATTGCTTTTGCAAGGTGGACGCACCATTCGCCGCAACGATTTGCTGGATCAACAACCCGCGCAACACGACCGCTGGCTGGCCTTGGGTCAAACCTCAGGGATGGAAGAGGATCTGCGCTGGCGCCGCACCTGGTTTTTGGCGGAGCGCCTGCAAAAATTTGCCCTGGTCCTCGATTTTGCTTTTCGAGACACCCCTTACACCCAGGAATGGTTGTTGGGATCGGTCATCGATGCAGATTTTCATTTTTTCCCGGGCGTGTACCCCTTGCGGGCGGTAGTGGGAGAGTTTGCATTGTCCGGCGAGTCCTTCTTACCCTTCGATGGCTTCCTGAATGCCCGCAGCATGGCCAATGCCTACACCAAAGCACTCAGTGAGAATCCTTTTTTGCAAATATTCCCCGTGGTATTGAGCGGGTTTAGCATTATTTTGCAGCAGGAACAGTTTTATGCCCTCGATGCAGAGCGCCATTACCTGACGCTCAGCAAACAGGAAGAAAAAAACTGGAAACTCCTGGCCTGTAGCGCCGGACACCCCATTGATTTGTTTGCAGAATGGGATGGAAGCAGATTGAACCCACTGGCCATGATCGACGATCAGCAAATTATAAAGCTCTAATCATAAACCAACCGAAGCATGCAATTTAGTAGAATCCTGGCGGCACCTTTTGTATTGGGGATGGCCATTTGCTTTTACCTGGCTTTGGCCGTTGATCAAGCTTATTCCATTTATGTAGTGCCCTGCGTCGTTTTTCTGGCGCTGATCTACATTTTCGCCCCGCAGATCGACTGGTTTTGGTACCAACGCAATCCACCCGAATTGCCGGAGGGTTTGCGAACTTTTTTTGAAAAGCACTGTCTTTTTTACCAGCAATTGCTCCGCGAAGAAGACCGCAATCTTTTTCGTAAGCGAGTGGCCTTGTTCAAAATAGCGACCGATTTTAAAAGCCCCCAGGAAGATACTGCTGTAACGGAAGACCTGAAACTGGCCGTGGCCGCCAGTGCAGTACCACTGACTTTTCACTTGCCAGATTATTTGTTTCCCAATTTCGAAACGGTAGTGGTCTTTGCGCAAGCTTTCCACTCACCGCAATTTCCGCAATACATCCATGCTTCCGAATCCTTTGCCGAAGATGGCGTACTGCTGTTTTCTGCCCCCCACCTCATGAAGGGATTTATGAGCCCCCGAGAATATTACGACATTGGCATGCACGAATGGGCACAGGCTTTTGTGCTGGGTTTTCCCGATCTGAACTGGCCAGCCGATGAACCCGAGCGCTGGCATGCGTTCAGCCGCATCAGTGGTTTTCCGGCACAAGCCATCTTGCAATGGATCAATCGCCCCAACGTAGAGCTGCTGCCCGCTACCATTGTGCATTATTTCCATTTTCCGCAGCAGTTTAAGGCGGTGCTGCCGGAGGTGTATGGGGAATTGGAGGGAATTTTTGGATTGGAGAGGGTGCGGGGGTGATGGCCGCTGGGTATTTTTCGGTACAAACGCGCTGATTATTGGATTCGGCTTCGCCAAATCAATTGATAACCTCGACGGTGCGACGATTACTGCTGAGCACTGGTGATGCTGCGCATTTGGGTGCAAAAGCGACATCAATGGGAGAACGGATGACGCGAATTTGGGCGGATTACGAATTAGGGTTTGGGAATGATGTTTGAAATTGCCATGAAAATGCGTTGATTTTATTTTTGAGATCTGTTAAATCTGCAATAATCTGATCGAATGAAGGTGGATTCTCTTCATAGATCATTTGTTCAATCATGGTATTGTAATCCGCCTTCCAGGCATCTAAAACTGCTTGCACTGGTATTGGATTGATGGTTTGAGGTTGGTGTAAATTGTAGTTTACACCCCCCAAACGGGTAAATTTATATCGGTGCTCGACTATGGTTTCATATAAATACGGGTCGGTAAGCCCCTTTTCGGCAAAGTCTGTTTTTGATAATTTTACCACATCATACAAGTGCCGACTCAACCTGTCTACCCTCATTTTATCCGATGGACGTTGAAATTCTTCGTGCAAAAGAAAAATCTTTTCTAAAAAAGTACGCTCCGGATTTACGGTTGGTACTTTGATGGGTTGTCGTGCAAAATCCTGGTCCGAATAGGTTTCATCAACCAAAGAACTAAATGATTGCGTTGTAAAAGGCTCTCTTAGCGAGCGGCATCCTATTTCTATTTGTACCCTTGGTTCGAGGTATCCGGGTGAAGCAATTACGTGAGGGTAATAGACCTCAA
>NZ_JBBAKG010000175.1:0-8515 GCF_040403615.1 Haliscomenobacter sp.
GTTTACTCATCTAATCCTTTGGCAAAATGAAACACTTATTTTTTTATCGCCCTTAGAAGTTTGGACAATAAACACCACGGCGTTCCATGCCACAAATTTTATAAATCAAACTGAATTCAAATGAACCCTGTGAATTGGAAGCAGGCTTCAATTGAGAAACGTTGATGTCGTAGCTAAAACCAAGGCTAAGATCGTTGAAATCAAAGCGTGTTGAAGCAATTATGGCATCGGTTAGGTAGCCATTTTCAAGTTTGTTGGCCACGCGTCCCCACAAACCCAACTGAAACGCCTGGTAATTGTCTTTGGATTGATCCAACATAAAACGCAAGCTGGTTCCAGCATTGATCTGAAAAGATGGTCCCTGGCGCATCACGATGAAACCAGGCAGGATGCCCATTTTGCCGCTTGATGTAGGAAATTCGCCCCCACCATGGATGGTAAAACGGCTGAAGATCAAATCTTCTGTTTCGGTGTCAAACGATTGATTGGCGCGGTTGAGGTGGTGAAATGCCCCGCCGATGTACAAGTTCTTGTTGCCATTGCGGTGAAAATAAAGTAACCCTGCTGCCATATCGGCAAACAGGAAGTTGTCCCGGTTGAATTTGTCTTCCTGAGAAGGAAGAGTAGGATCAAAACCGCCTTCACCATTGTGTTGAGTTCCCCAACGCAGATTCAGGAAGTCGATGCTTCGTTGAGCCAAACCGCCTTCAGCACCCACCACCAGGTAACTGGCTTTTTTGCGACCACCACTGATTTGCTTGGAGTAAGAACCTGAAAGTTTCCCGGTCAGGGTTGCAAAATTGCCTTCTCCAGCCCGGTCGCCCCAGAAAGTACCGCCGACACCAAAATAATCGTAACGGCCAACGGGAATGCGCTGGTCGTAAGATACCGAATAAGTCCGGAAAGAGTTGGTGCGCAACACACTGGCCCACTGATTGCGGTAGTTGGTTGCGATTCGCACGTTACAGTTCATCACCCCCGTCATCGCCGGGTTAAGGTTGAGAGGAGACATGTAGAACTGTGAAAAGTGGATGTCTTGCCCCTGCAAAGTGGTAGCCCCCCAAATCAGCAGGCAAAGCGCAAGTATTGATTTCAAGTTTTTCATATAGATAGCGAGGGTTAATAATCGGTTTTGAGTGAAAAACAAATATGAATTTTCTGAAATTGTGCTGCAAGTATACGCAACTCTCCCAATAAATGTAATGCCCAAAGCTCTGAAAAATTCAAGTTATGTCAAAGTTTAACATAACTTGTTTTTTTTCAACTTCCTTTTTTACAGCAGTAAGATAATGGTTTTCGTTGTGTTCCACAAATGCACTAGCAAAACGTTGGAATAAATAGTTGTATTGTTTATGGTTTGACCTCGCCAGCCAAATCAATCATGGTTACAATTTCTTCGATCAGCGTTTCGGTGCCATTGAATCCAACGCTCATGAATTTGATGCGTCCATCCTTTCCCACGATGAATTTGGTTGGGATCCCTTCCACTTTGTAGTTTCCAACCACATTATCGTCGTTGTCCATCAACACGGTGAAATTGTATTTGTTTTTTTCAATGAAATCTGCGGCGTTTTTTTCTTTCTCGTCGCCTTTTTCCCAGGTGTCGATAAAAAGGAACACCACATCCTTGCGATTTTTAACTGCTTCCAGGGCGGTTTGCATCCCAGGAAAAGAGGCTTTACAAGGACCACACCAGGTTGCCCAGAAATCGAGTACGACCACTTTGCCTTTCAAACTGCTCAACGCGACTTCTTCTCCATTGAGGTTGCGGAGTTTAAAATCTGGCGCTTCCCGATCGATCATTTTTTTGCGCAGCTCTTCTTTCTGGTGCGCTTTGGCATCCATTTCCAGGTTGTCCAGGTAGCGTTGTGCGGCTACTTCCGGGCTATTGTTGGCCTGGAACAAACGCAAAAATTGTTTTTTCATGGATTCTGAAGCGGTTCCTTTGGCAATCAGTTTTTCCAACATCGCTTCTGCTTCAAGTCCACCTTTGGCTTTTTCAAGGTAAATGCAATACCGCTCATTGGTTTCAGGATCGTTGAATTCCTGCGTTTCATTGAACAGTGCCTGATAGGCCAGGGCATCTGCATATTTGCCAGTGCGGTAAAGGCAAACTGCATACGTGTCAGAAAACATGCCGAGGTATCCGTTCATGTTTTCTTTCATCTGTTTCAAGCTCTGGCCAAAAGGAAGCTCGGCTTTGTTATTCGAGGCTTGTAAAGATTTGACCAAATCAATCGATTGTTTGGAATACTTGGCAGCCAGTGCGGCTTCAGCGGAACCTACTTCCTTGACGATGCCCTCGCCACAGAGTTGCCAGGCAGCACTGTTGAGCAAATTTGCTTTTCTGGTCTTGTCAGTCAGCAGGTTGACATATTTTTCAAAGTTGGGCCAATCTTTTTTCACCAAAAAACCACTTGCTAAATTGGAAGTGACAAAGAGGAGCGATTGCTTCTCTTCGCTCGTAACCAGCGGTAAAGATTTGATGGATTCGTATTGGGCAGCCTTTTTATTTGGGTCGCTCTCCATACTTATTGCTTCCAGTTTTTCGCTTCTGATCAGCAGTCCTTTGGGGTATTTTTTCTTGATTTTCTCGGCCAACACTTCCACTACAGTCTTGTCATCCAAAGTTTTAAAAAGCTTATAGGCCGTAAAAAGTTCTTGTTCATTTGACTTGGAGCTATTGGCAAGTGTTTCCGCCATTTTTCTTACTTCTGATTTCAGGGCCTCGTCCTTGTTGCGTTTGGCTTCCACTGCACAAAAGGCAAGCAAGAGGGGGTCTTTTCGCGAGGAGGGATTGGCAGCAAACTCCTCTCTTACCAGGACTATTGCTGCTGCTGGATTTCGGTCAACTTTAGCCAAAAAAGAATAGCCGTTTCCCAGCACCAAGCCTTGGTTCCCTTTTACACCGGGCAACTGGTTTTTTCGATCAGCCTGATACAATGGGAAGCCGTAGCCTTGTCCCTTGTTGTTCTCTTTTTCACCGTCTACTTCATTGGCAAAAGCAATGTAAAAGAGATTGACGTTGGAGGGGATAGTCATTTTCGCTTTGAACAATCCATTCTCCAAGGTAAAATTTACATCGTCAACCTGCACACGATCGGCAGTTTGGTTGCTGTTCAAAAAAAGTACGGTAGCTTTTAGTTCTTTTTCGTTGGCAAGTATGGTTTGGTTCTGATCGTAGGCAAGCGTAACGGTTTCGCCAGGAAGTGGTTTTTCGGGGGTACATCGTAGTGGTTGGGCTTGTAACCCCATAGTAGCCAAGGCTACCGCGCAGGACAGGATAACTGATTTCATGTTTGGAAAATAGGTTAAGTAAATGAATACTTGAATTGTCATTTAGATGTAAAAATATAAAGTTTTGGGTTTAAACCTAGAAAACTTCTTTTGCGTGTACATTCTAAGACAGGATGGCGAAATATTTATTTCAACAATACAGCATTCAATGCTTTATGAAGTATCTTGCTTCTTATTGTTTGTTTCACAACAAAAAACAAAATGAACGCCACTACTCAAGTCATAATTACATCGATTTTATTCTGTTTATCCATTCAGTTTTGTTTTGGGCAAGGTTTATGCAAAGGCTCCTTGGGTAGCAACATTTTCAATCGGGGAGATTTTGGAAAAGGCTCCGCGAATACCCTGGCCGTTGACCCTGGCATTGCACCGGGTTATCGGTACAGTGCTTTTCCCCCTCCACCAGATGGATTGTACGTGATCACCAAAAACACCACTCCCTGGGGTTCGTTCGCCAACGATGCTTGGGTAAAAACCAAAGACCGCAGCAACGATCCTGAGGGATATTTTATGGTAGTCAATGCCAGCTTCCAGCCTGGTTTGTTTTACCAGGATACGGTTGCCGTTTGTGGCAACACGACCTATCAATTTTCGGCAGATATCATCAACCTGATGCTTCCCAACTTCCCTGTTCCTTCCATCAAACCCAATTTGTCTTTTTTGGTAAATGGTACCGATGTATACACCAGTGGAGACGTACCTCAGGATGGGTTATGGCATACCTATGGGTTTTCGTTTACTACTCCAGCGAATGCTACGAGCATCGTACTTTCCTTGCGCAACAACGCACCTGGCGGACAGGGAAACGATCTGGGTTTGGACAATATTTCGTTTTTCCCTTGTGGTCCAAACATCAGAATGCCCGACACCAGCTTTATTTGCGTCAAAGATTTGTTCAAATTAACTCCGGCAATTGAAATCAACGACCCCAATTCGTTGGCCTATCAATGGCAAAAGAGTGACGACAAAGGTTTGACCTGGACTTCAATTGCGGGAGCGAATGCGATCAGTCTGAATATTGTAAGACCTCAGCCGGGCCAAAATTTTCGCCTGGCGGCAGCAGCAAGTGCCACTCAACTGAACAACCCCTCCTGCAACTATTTTTCTTATTCTACGGTATTGGAGCAAAAAAAGGCACCGCGCCCAACCGAAGTCTTCATTTGTCCAGGTGGAAGCATTAGTTTGCAAGGCAAGGTATACCGAGACTCGGGGCTGTACGACATTGTTTTCAAAACGCCAAAAGGATGCGACAGCATCATCACCCACCACATTATTATTGAAGATTTGAGCAAATTCCGAATCAAGGGCGACAGCATCATTTGCCCTGAAAACTTTTCCATTTTAGATGCTGGAAATTTTGCACAGTACAAATGGTCTACTGGCGCAACCACGGCCACCATCAGCATTGAATTGCCGGGCACTTTTGGCGTTTCGGTCACCTCCATTCACGGCTGCCCGGCCAATCACAGCATGGTCATTAAAGCACGGGAATTGCAAGGTACGATGACGGGAATGGATCCCAACTGTACCCGTAGCAAGGACGGAACGATCACAATTACCAATGTTAGCGGGGTCAATCGACCATTGGTTTATACCCTCAATGGCAAGGATTTCCAAGCAGCCAACAAATTTACCGGCCTTGCAGCAGGTACTTATCAAGCCACGGTGCAAGCCAGTCCTGCCTGTAAGCTTAGCAGACCGGTGACACTTAAAGATCCTGAGCAGTTTAAATTGGCGGCCCTGGACAGTTTTACCATCCGACAATTTGATAGTTTGCAACTCATGCCCCGTGCCAATCAAGCCATAGGTGCTTATCGATGGTCGCCTCCAGCAGGCTTGAGTTGCAGCGATTGTCCACAACCCTTTGCACAACCTTTGCGCAAAGGAAGTTATCAATTGGTAGCCAACAGCACCAAAGGCTGCGTAGATTCTACAAAAGTCTTTTTTGAAGTCATTCCCCGGCACAACACTTTTGCGCCCAATGCCTTTTCGCCCAATGACGATGGTGAAAACGATTATTTTACCCTGTTTTGTGATCGGGGCATTGCGCAAATTGCCCAATTTAGCGTTTTTGATCGTTGGGGGACGGAGCTTTTCAGTGTACAAAATGCCCTGCCGAATAGTGTGGAATCCCGCTGGAACGGAACTTTTAGGGGGCGGCAACTGCAGGAGGGTCTCTTCGTTTGGCGCGCAAATGTTGAATTTGTGGATGGAGAAAAAGCCAGTCGCAGTGGTGAAGTGTTGCTTTTGCGGTAAATGAGTAGAACTTCTTTGGTTTTTCAGGTCTATTGCTTTATTTTTGAAGAAATTATGTATAAGCAAGATGAATAAGGATTTGGACACTGGCAATAAGGAAATATTGAGTGGGCAAACTGCACATTTGCGTATGGAAGCCCAGCTTAAAGAGAAAGATCAATTGCTAGCCCAATTGACCCTGCACAATGCTGAGCTCCAATCCAAATTGAATGCGCTTGATTCGCTCAAAAGCGACTTGCACTATGTCCAAGAGATTGTCAATAATGTTCAGGATATTGTTTTTATTTCCGACTATCAGGGCATCTTCCGCTTCATCAATCCGGCTGCAGAAATACTATTGGGTTTCCCTTTGAGCAAAATGCTTGGGAAGCATTTTACCAGTTTGATACGCGAAGACTATGCTGAAACCATCCGCAATACTTACCGGGATCAGATTCGGGAGCGCGTAAGCACGAGTTACATCGAGTTTCCCGTCAAAAATGCTTTTCAACTTGACATGTGGTTGGGACAAAGGGTAAGTTTTATCTATCAGGACGATAAGTTGTACGAAGCCCATTCTATATCCCGCGATGTCAGTGAACAAGTGCATGCTCGTAAGGAGCTCAGTACCACCTATTCTCGTTTAAAAGGTTTGGTTGAAAACCTCCATGCTGGCGTATTGGTGGAAGATGAGAACCGTAAAATTGTTTTGGTAAACCAGCAATTTTGTGATTTTTTTTCTATTCCCTTTTCCCCTGATTTGATGATTGGGGCAGATTGTGCACAGGCAGCTGAACAAAGCAAACACCTGTTTCTAGACCCAGAAGCTTTCGTTCAAGGTGTAGATTTGCTTTTGAAAAATCGACAAATTAACCTGGCTGAAGATTTATTCATGACTGATGGGAAAATTTTGGAGCGCCACTATATCCCGGTTTTTCATGAAGCGGAATACCTCGGTCACATGTGGCACTATCGGGATATTACCGTAAAGAGAACAGCTGGAGAGCAGCTCCGAAAAAGTGAGGAAAAATACCGGGGTATCATGGAGAACATGGAACTCGGTCTTTTAGAGGTCAGTTCTGATGCCAAAATAGTCAGGGCTTATCCGCGGTTTTGTGAAATGGTAGGCTATTCAGAAGAAGAAATCATTGGTAAAGATCCTAAAAAACTGTTTTCTCCACCTGGATTCATGGAGAAAGCCCGTCAAGAAGAAGACCGATTCATCAAAGGCAAATCGGTAATCTGGGAAGCACCTTTGTTAAAAAAGAACGGCACCATTGTGTGGACGCTCATCAACAATACTCCGATTTACAATGACTTAGGCAATTTAGTAGGTACATTGGGTATTCACTTGGACATAACTGAGCAAAAACTTCTGCAAGCTGATCTCGAACGTGCACGGCAGGAAGCAGAACAGGCACGGGACGCCGAAAAAGCTTTTTTGGCCAACATGAGCCACGAAATCCGCAACCCCATCAATTCTATCGTTGGGATGACCAACCTACTTTACGATACCCATCTCAGCAAAGAGCAGCTGGAGTACGTCAATACGCTAAAATATTCCTCTGAATTGCTCCATTCCTTGGTCAGTGATGTACTGGATATTTCAAAAATCGAACAAGGAAAGATGGATCCTCAGCTTGAGGATTTTGAGTTTGTGGAAATGATGCGCGCGCTGTGCAGAACTTTTGAATTCCGCCTTGCAAAACGAGATGTTAAACTCATTTACGAAATAGCCCCAAACATTCCATCTCGCTTGCGCAGCGACCCTACCTTCATTCATCAAATATTCCTGAATCTACTCAGCAATGCTTTCAAGTTTACAGAACAGGGACAGATTCACTTTTCTATCGTTTCAAAACTTGAAAATGGAAAAAATTGGCTAAAATTCACCCTACAAGATTCTGGAATGGGCATCGAAGCGGATCGATTGCCGTTTATTTTTGAACGCTTCAACCAGGCAGGAAAGGCCAATAAGGCCCATCAGGATGGCACGGGGTTGGGATTGCCCATTACGAAACAATTGGTAGAACTCCTTGGGGGAACCATTCTGGTGACGAGTCAACCAACTGCAGGAACTACTTTTGAGGTCTTGTTGCCTTATGAATTGGCGAAAGAACAAGAACTGGTTTCTAAAGTTTCAAACCAACCCCAAGTCAGTACAAATGCGGAGCAACTGAAGGTTTTAATCGTTGAAGACAACCCCATGAATCGCCGCTATTTGGAAAATCTCTTACTCAAATGGGGATTGAGCTACACTTCCGCAGAAGATGGGCAGATCGCACTCAATATTTTGGAAAACAAGCGTTTTGATTTGATCTTGATGGACATTCGCATGCCCAATCTGGATGGCTACGAGACAACTTTGCGCTTGCGCAATGCCGCCCATAATCCCAATAAGAATGTGCCAATCATCGCCTTGACTGCTTCTGCTCTTTTGGATGAAAAAGAAAAGGCCTTGCACGCGGGAATGAATCACCATTTGTCAAAACCGTTTACGCCAGAACAACTTCAAGTTGCATTCCAGAATTTTTTCCCGCAATTCACCAATTATCAAGCTCCCTCCTCGGCAGCGCCCTCCCTTAATCGCAATGAACTGGTTGAATTGTATGAAAACGACACCAGCTACATGCGCGAAATTTTCCAGATTTTTGTTCAAACAACCCCAGTTGAACTGGCTCAAATGCGTGAATTACTGGAGAAAGAACAATGGAAAGATTTTGCAGCAAAAGCCCATAAGATCAAGCCTTCCTTCCAAATGGTTGGTTTGGGGTATTTAGGGGCGCGGGCAGAATTGCTCCAACGCGCCAAAGCTGATTTTAATCCAGTTGATTTGGTGCGTGATTTTGCGATTTTTGAAGAAGCGGCCTACTTAGGAATAAAACTGGTTGAATCTGAAATCCTTACAATGAGCTAAATAGTCAAAAACCAATAAGCTGGGTCAAAAGTTATAGCATTCGACCCGGCTTTTTAGTTGTATTTA
>NZ_JBBAKG010000176.1:0-8176 GCF_040403615.1 Haliscomenobacter sp.
CTGGACTGGATAAGGCAGTGGCGAAGGCACGCGAGATGGTGTTGGCGTCATAAGGGGCGATAAAAAAAATAAGTGATCATTTTGCCAGAGGATTAGATAAGTAAACGTTTCATTTCAAGTGTTTTATCTAATCCTCTGGCTCAGGAAAAATGATCACTTATTTTTGCCCCATCCGCGTTCCCATTGATCTACTATTCAGACGCCGTAGGCGTGTAACTTTTCAACGACATCTGTGCAAAATAAGGATGATCAGGGTTGACGATCAACTCCTGCCGTTGCGGATGAATCAACACGTCCATATCTTCCAACGGAATTGCTCCAAGCAATAACTCACTATCTCCCGGCAAAACCATTGCATTGCAAATTGTGCGGCGGTTTTTAAAGCGCAATTCTACTGATGATACCACATCGTACTCTACAATTTCACCATTTGCCAATTGACCCTTGCGCTTCTCGACGATCGGTAATTGCAACTGCTCCTGGATATTTTCATTGATGCACAGCATATAAGAACCCGTGTCGACCAAAGCAGTCACCCACATTCTTTTTACTTCATCTTGATCCAGGTAATGGCGGCGCGCCAAAGCCAGATCGTCTCCATTGATGAGTTCTATTTCTGCGTGTACAAGTCCCATTTTTTCTTTTTTGTTTTAAAAATAGCGTAATATTTCAATAAAAACAATTTTTCTTTAAAATTATTTGATTTCAACCCTTCAAGACCACCTCTACCAACTGCGTAGCCCAATCATCGGTGGCTAAGTTCCTCCTGATCAAATCGCGGTTATTCGGTTCTTCGTATTGCAGCTCTTCAAAATACTCGGTGCTGTACAACACCAAAAAACGCTCGGTGGAATGACTGCGTTGACCGCTCAATTCTAGTTCCCGGTTCAATTCATCCAGTTTAATCCAGTCGCTTTGAGGAGGTAAAATACGGCGCATGTAATGTACCTGTACGGTATAATCCGGCCCGATGTACAACATGGCCACATGCAAAGGTTGCTGCGAGCGGTTTCTGGCGCGAAGATGGTACCAAAGTGTTTCACTTGCACCGCTGGCATCCTGCGGAAGGATGAAAGTCAGTTTTTTTTCAGCATAAGGAAGGGGGGCTGAATTGTCTTTGGGTTCTTCACAAAACTGCACTTCCAGGCCATTTTGGATCTTACTGTCCGGATTTTGCAGCCCGCACAATTGTTCCCAACGGGCAATCCGATTGAGGTAACTGTTGGTTTTCTCCAGGTCTTCGCTGGGTTCAAATAACGGTTGTGCATCAGTTAACCGGAATATTTTGCCAATTCCGTTTTTTACCTGAAGCTGGTATTTGGGTGCTTGTTGGTCAGAGGATGGTTCCCAGTTGCGGCCAATATTTTTGTTTTTGGCGTAGTCGATGAATCGTTGTAAAGCGATGGCGCCTTGCCCATCCGTTTCCACTTGAATCGGTAAAGAGGATGCAAAATCGACTGCGGCCCAGTAAAAGTCTTTTTGGGGTAAATCGGTATCCAATATACTGTAAGTCGCAAAAACGGCTTTTACGCCAACCCGAAAATCTGCCTCCTGGTGGTTTTTATCTGGGTTGAAAACGGCAACCTTTACTTTTGCCATTCCTGCTGCGTCCTTTGGCAAACCATGGATGGCGCCACAATTGACCTGCCATTGGTTTTTCTGGAAGGTGATTTGATTGCGCGCCAAAGTTGGCCGAATTTCTTTGCTGAGGAATACTTGATTTTGATTGGTTTGAAAGTTTTCCAATTGTGGCGCCTGGGCGGCATTGGTATTCTTCAACAGGGCTTTGACCCGGGTCATCAATTCGGCATAGGTGTATTCCATGCCTGCATTTTTCAGGATATCCAGTAAGGTTCTGGTAAACAAACCCCGCTGATCTTTGGTTTCCATGGCCAATTCAAAGCGGTCGCAGGCGGCCAGTAGGGTATAGGCACGGGTGGGTACGCTGATCCTTTGCCCCTGCTTTTTTTGTTGAAGGTAAATGTTCTCGCCTTCGGCCAGGAGGTAGGAATCTAAAGTACGGGGAGTGGTTTGTCCGGGTTGAAAACGAGAAGCGCCCAATTCACTTTCCAGCACCCGATTGCGTACACTGGAAGCTGCATGGCAACTGTCGATGATGAACAATACCTCTGCACCCTTTGGAACCTCAGCCAAGAGTGCGCCACGCTCCTTGTCCGACAAATCTTGCTTGCCAGGCAAACGACTGTCGTAACATACCATCGTCTCGTCCTGTTTCAGCGGGTCATTGTAGGCAAACTCAGGCGCGGTTGGCCCATAAGACCCATGACCACTGTAATAAAACAAGACCTGATCTCCATTCTTGATTTGTGGCCCAGTCAAATGGGCACGAAATGCTTTGATGACCCCTGCTCGGGTGGCCTCCGCGTTGGTCAGCTTACGGATATTGGGCTGCAAATGCGCATAATGATGCCGCAAAAATGATTCCACTGCCGCAAGGTCGTTCAGGCAGCCAGATAGATTCCGCACTCCTGAGCCGGGAGCATATTCGTTGATGGCGATGAGCAGGGCGTGAAGCATGATTTTTTAAGTTATGAATTATGAGTTATGAGTTATGAATTATAACGCACAATCCTGCATAGCTGGGTAAGATTGTGTGGTCATAACTCATAATTCATAACTCACTATCACTATTTTTCTTTTCTTCGAGTCCTGATTTTTTGCTGGATTAAATCCCCCACTTTTTTTCCTTGCAATAATCCCAGATCTAAAGCTGGCAAGTAGTGAATACCACCATAAAGGCGGCTAATGCTCGCCTCTTCTGAAGCTTTGATAAAAGATGGGAACTTGCGTATCGTGCGGCCATAAGCCACATTGGTGGTATCGGTAAACGCAAAGTTGTTGCCAAATACTGAAGTCAAACCCTCTGATGCAGCACGTGAGATTACACTGTGGCCACTGGTATGCTCAGGGAAAGCAGGCGTTTGGAGGAATGGCCGCCAATCCTGATCGATGTACTTGTTGATGTAGGTTTCAGGGCGCACCAGGTTGAAGGTGTACTTCGCATGCCAGCAACTGATGAATCCTTCAAATAACCCCAGTGCAGTATACAAATATGCCTCCGAAGACTTGACGTAATCGGCCTTGTTCATCCGCGAAGCCAGCATGGCGATGTTCATCCAGTGGCCACCAGGAGTTACTTTTTTATCGGCAAACATCACGTGCCCTGCATGGTGGGATACAAAGGGGTTGTCGTCCCAGAAGTAGGCGATTTCTTCGCGCTCGGCGCGATTGCTTGCTTCCAGGACATGGTATACTTCTTCTACTTTTTGGTAAAACAAGCTACCCTTGCTGGTATCAAATTTAGGTGGCGGCGGGGGTAAAAACTGTCCAGCCGAATCCAGGACAAATGGACGAATTTTACTCCAGTGTGGTTCTGCTGCATCCTTGTAATCAGGTGGCGTAGGTTGCCAGCGCGATGGATTGCTTTCGTCTACGGTAAACTTGGGGAAAGTACGGCTTTCCTTGTAGTTGTCGGTCTTGGTTTGCTCCACAACTGCCATCCCTACTGTCGTGCCAAAAGCGACAGAACGCTCAAATACATCCCGGGGCATGCCCGATTTTTGCTTCCACTCTTTGTACATCCCTTCACGGAATTCATCCATCAGGTCTTCCGAAAAAGTCAAAGCCCGACCTACGGTCAAAAAAGCATGCACACCCGCCAAAGGAAAGCAGTATTCCTGACCAGCTTCTGGTTTTGGCAATTGCTCCAGCCATTTCACCTGCCCGGCCAAAGATTGTGTGGTAGAATCAGCAAACTTTCCAGCTTCATACCCAGCAAGGGAAGAATACACGTAAATCCTACTTGCCACAGGTGGAGAAAAAATATCGTGAATGATGATTTCATTCAAAGCCCGCACTGACTGGTGCAGGTATTCCGGGTTTTCGGCTTCCTCCCGATCGTATTCCTTTTGACAGGAAAAAAAGCCAACAGTTAAGCAGATTAGCACTGCAAAAGTATGTTTCATTTTAAAAGATTTGAAGATTCGAATGCCAGGATTCGATTACCTGGATTCGAATGCAATTATTTCACGGTAAACGTCTTTTTCTCTACCCCTACGCCTTTAATTGTCAAGGATTTCCAGGCTTTGGGCAATTTGGTTTTGAGTTGAGTAACGCCTTGATCATTGATGTCTAGCCCACCTAAACCGGCCAGAATTGCCTGGAGCATCCCACCTGCACCCGTAGCAAAGTACGGATTGGTGCCGCCCGCTGTTTCGGCCAATACCCCAAATGGAGGGACCTGGTTGGGTTGATAGCTTTTTTTGAATAGGGCATAAGCCTTCTCTGAATCGCCCATCCGACCGTACAATGCTGCCAAAACCGACTGCCCCATCGCCGGGCCATCTTTGGACATGCGGGGTTCGTAGTACAACAGATCCTTGCGGATGGCCGCTTCATCTTTGACAATATCCAATGGGAAAGAGAGCAAATTCACATCGGCTTGCTTGATGGTGACGCCATCATAAGTGGCATTTTCGCGGGTGGTGCCATCAGGGAATTTGAGGATGGGGATGTTTTGAGCTACATGCTCCCAATCCGGGTCGGGCGTGAGGCCCAATTCCAGGGCTGTTTTGGTCGCAATGCGCAAGGAGGTGATGGCCATGCCGTTGGTGAAGGCATTATTGTCAATGTTTTCTTCCCATTCATTGGCGCCGATCACGTTGTTGATGTCGTACTTGCCAGGGCCATTGCGTTCTACTCTGCTCGCCCAAAACTCAGCAGCAGCCTTGATCACTGGCCAACCCCGTTCGCGCAACCAGAGTTTGTCTTTGGTCACCTGATAATATTTCCAATTGGCCCAGGCAATGTCTCCGGTAATGTGGTGCTGAAATGGCCCGGTGAGCGCCCAAACCGGCGTATCCTCCGAGCCTTCGGCGCTGGATTCCCAGGGGTACATCGCTCCCTTGTAGCCGTGTGAAAAGGCATTCTTTTTGGCAGCTTCCAGGCGTTCAAAACGGTAATCGAGCAAGGAGCGGGCAATTTTGGGTTGCAACATCAGCACCGGAGGATACATCCACAATTCGGTGTCCCAAAAGACGTGGCCATTGTATCCTAAGCCCGACAAGCCCATTGGAGAAAGGCTGTACGCGGTGCCTTCCCGGGCAAAAGAATACAGGTGGTACAAAGCAAAACGCACCGCCCGTTGTGCTTCCAGATCTCCTTCAATGACGATGTCGCTTTCCCACAATTTGGCCCATTCTGCTTCGTGTCGTTTGAGCAAACGTGCAGTGCCTTCTAGCTTGGCAAAAATGGTCAGGCGCTCCGCTTCGTTTTGTGGATCCTGGTAGTGCGCCGACGAAACTGCCGAGCCCACCAGTGTGAAACGGTAGACTTCACCCGCTTTGAGTTTTTTGGTAAACTTGGCCAGGTGCATGTTGTAATCCCAATCTTCGTGGATGATGCGCGGTTCTTGGCCATGCGGTTCATCGAAAATAAAACTGGTTGATGAGGCCAACTTTATTCTCCCACTCGGACTGTTGCCTACCGAAGTCAGGAGCGGGATGGTCACGTGTGGGCGATCAATCTCGGCATAATAATTGCGCACATCGCTGAGGTGATCCGGCGCTTCGATCACACTCATTGGGGTGATGCTGACGTCTTTTTTTGCCTGGATTTCAATGATGCTCATGGCCGTATACGGCAAATGACGCAAAGACATCAAGGTGTGCTTCACACTCAACTTGTCACCTACTTCAAAAGTGGTATTCAGTTGAGCCTTTTGCATGTCGAGCGTTTGCTGGTAATTGCTGATGTCGGCGCGCCCGATCCTGCGTCCATCCACATCGAGATTCATGTTCATATGGTTGAAGGTCTTCAGGATGTTGGACACTCGGCCACGTTGGTAGTAGTCATAAACGCCATTCAATACCACGTCTTTGACCCGCATTGGTTCAGGTGAAGAAACCAGGCCAACCATACCGTTGGCTACTGTGACTCCAAAATACTTGCTGGGGTCGATGTTTTTGGCAGGTACCTGCCAGGGTGAATCATTGGTACTTTGGGCACCAACTATGCTGTAAAAAGCAGTGCAGAGGAAAAGGAATGCTAATCGTTTCATTGTTTCATTTTTATCCCACTAAAATAAGTACATGGTGGGTTTGTGCTAGTCTGATTGACAAATCTAAAATAAACCTTCAAGCTCCCGGAGGTAATTTTTGTCAGTGCGATTTTTACCAATGGAAAAAATGAAATTTGGGTTTTCCAAGCGAACTCATTTCCAAAGTTGGGCCGGGAATTTTCACAAAAGACAAGCCCTGAAAAATGGTGCGCAGCAATGGACTTCGCGTGCGAATCCGACGCAAATCCATGTCAAAGGAGATGTAGTATTCTTTTTCGCGAGGTATAGATGTCAAATTATAACTATCTGTCGAATTGGTGTAAACATTCCCATATGCCCCATAAATCCCATCGGCTCCATATCCTACCGCAATATTCAGCCATCTTGGGAAACGGCTATTCTCGGACAATTTAAAAAAAGAAGAGGGATTGATGGATGCCCAAACCGTCATGCCATTATAGTCTTTGATGAATGCCTCCAGGTAATTGTTGCCATACAAACCCTGTGCAATTTGGCGCACACTCAGCGGATTACCCCCTTTGTTGCCCTGGATCAAGGTATTGGGATAACTGGGGCGCGTGTTGGACACTTTGATCATCATTCGCTGATCTTCCCAGAGCAATTCCTGAACCGTAAAAACCGAAACGCCGATGGTATTGGCCAATAAATCCATTTTTGAAAAACCCCATCCAGCCGAAAAACCATCCATTACTTCTACCGTCCCTTGCAGGATCGTTCCTACTCCTGCACCAATCCATACTGCGGGTTTGTGCCTGACGCCCGCCCAACGCATGCCTCTGAATGCCAGGTAACTTTCGGCATAGGCTGTTACAACGTGCCCCGCTTTATCAACTTTTGCCCATTCATCGTTGTTGCCAAATTTGTCATTGAAAAAGCGAAAGCGTCCTAATTCGTAATCCTTGTACCAAATGGAATACAATCCAACCGAAGTGACTGCGTAGGCAGCTCCGCCTCCAATACTTAAGAGTTTAAAACGTTTTGAATGAAAGGTGTCAGCTGGTTCAAGCCAGTCCCAGGCTTTTTTTTCCTGAGCTGAAATTTGAAAGAAGCAAAAGAAAAACAGCAAGACAAGGGTGATACGCATGATTGTCATTTTTGGAGTCAAGAAATTTTGAACAGGGTATGGCAAATTTCCGCCAAATTTGTCGTATAATTTCCTTCGTAATCATTTTTAAAATCCATCATATCCATTTCAAAATGAAAAAACTGATCCTGTTGCTCTGCACGATTTATGGTTTTGCATTCATGCATGCCCAAACCCCAGCTTTTTTGGATGTAAAAGCAACCGAATCCATCGAACGGCAGCCTATCTCGATGACCTATCAAATCCGAGTCAATCCCGAACTGGAAGAAGAATACGATCTGGATCGGGATTATGCTGCACAACGCAAAGCAATGCGTTCGCGCGTCAAAGAGAATGAAATGCAACTCAAGCAATTCCTGGAATCCAATAAGATCAAGTATACGGTAAATCGTGAAGAAAACTACAACATTATTCGGGATGACATGTCCTTTTCTACATTCAATGTTAAAGTAAGCAACAAGGCTGAATTGGAAAATCTGGTGGTTCTCCTGCGTCAATTGAGTTATGTAGAAGGGAATGTAGGTGAGAAAACTTATCCCGATACAGACAAGGACGAAATAGGTTTATTTGAAAAATTGTTCGCAAAAGCCCATCTAAAAGCGGAAAAAATGGCGGCCTTGATGCATTGCAAACTGGGTAAAATTCTGGAAGTTGAAGATCTCGAGAGCCAAAACCTGAGCTATTACGAAATGATTCAAAACACAGACATGCGACCACGATATGAAGAAGGACAGGAGATTTCATCCAATCTGGTGTCTGTCGTTGCCCTCACCATGCGGTTTCGCTTTGAATTGATTTCACAGTAAGAGGTTGGATCCAATGTTTCTTGATAGGGCAAGAATACCTTTTAGTCTTCAAAAAATGACTGTATATCGAACACTTTCGACTTTAACATTTTTTGGAGCAACTCTTTGCGCCCCATACCCGTCTATGTTGATAAGTAACGCAGAAAAATTAACTTCCCGATTTTGGGTTTTGAATAGGAAGTCGAA
>NZ_JBBAKG010000177.1:0-7617 GCF_040403615.1 Haliscomenobacter sp.
AAAAAATGGTATAACCGTCCCAATGTGACAGTCATACCATTTTCACAACATTCATTCCACTGAATATTAAGCTGGAAGAATAACTTTGTTGATGACGTGAATAACGCCATTGTCTGTTTCTACGTCAGCAATTACTACTTCAGCATCGTTGATCAATACTTTGCCATCCTTGATGTGAATCGTGATATTGCCTCCGTTTACGGTTGCAGCTACCATGCCGTCAGACAAATCGCCTGACATTACTTTTCCTGCTACTACGTGGTAAGTCAGAATACCAGCCAATTGGGCTTTGTTTTCAGGTAAGATCAAAGATTCTACCGTACCAGCTGGCAACGCTGCAAATGCATCGTCTACGGGAGCAAATACAGTGAACGGTCCTGCACCACTCAGTGTTTCTACCAATTCAGCAGCGGTCACTGCGGCAACAAGTGTTTTAAATGAGCCATTGGCTACTGCGGTTTCTACGATGTTCATTTTGTTTGGTTTTGAAAGTTGTCGAATTGAAATTCATCAGCCTAACTAAACGTGCACAAGGAAGTTTTACTTTTTTTATCAATTAATGTATTGTTCATACTGGATTGCAAAATGAGATCAAGATTTAAAGGAAGATTCTTTTAACTTAATATTGAGTGTTAAAAAAAATTACTATATTATAGCTGTTTTTTATCTGTTTGCATTTTGTGGTCGGTTTTCCGATGAAACGTATAGAATCTTCAATACATAGTGCTATTTTGCTGCTTTAATCACCCTAAAATCACACTCATGTCTCTCCACCGCCGTCAATTCCTTCAAACTTCTTCCTTTGCCATTGGTGCATCGGTATTGCCCAGCACCTGGTTGGCGCAATTGTTGCTTCCTGCGGGCGAAATGAAAATCCTGCGCAACAATGTGGGCATCTTTACCGAACGCGGCGGTACCATTGCCTGGATGATCGATAAAGAAGGTCTGATTGTGGTAGATACCCAATTTCCCGACACCGCACCGCATTTGATCGAAGCCATTCGCAAGCAAAGCGATCGGCGCATCGATCTGTTGGTCAATACCCATCACCATGGCGATCATTCTGGTGGAAACATTGCCTTCAAAGACATCGTCAATCGCGTGGTAGCCCACAAAAACTCCCGTGCCAATCAGGAACGCGTGGCGATTGCCAACAAAGCGGAAGACAAGCAATTGTATCCAGACACTACTTTCGACACAACCTGGTCGCAAAAAGTAGGTGCGGAAACCCTCAGCATGCATTACTTTGGCCCTGGCCATACCAATGGCGACTCATTTGTGCATTTTGAAAATGCCAACGTGGTGCATTGTGGCGATTTGATGTTCAACCGTCGGTTTCCCTTTGTAGATAAGACTTCAGGCGCTTCGGTTTCCAACTGGATTGAAGCTTTGGGCAAAGCTCGTAAAACCTTCAGCAAAGATACCCTTTTCGTTTTCGGCCACTCTGCCGATGGAATTCCCGTTACCGGCACGGAACAAGACCTGGCCGCCATGCAAAACTACTTGTCCAAATTGCTTAAATTTGTAAAAAAAGAAATTAAGGCGGGCAAAACCAAAGAACAACTCGCCGAAGCCAAATTGCAAAGCATCCCCGGTGCCGAGGAGTGGAAAGGACAAGGTATCGAACGGAGCGTAAATGCCGCATTTGATGAGTTGATGGAAGGGAAAAAGTAGGCCAAATCCAAGCAGACTCCCGTTACAACAAGTCTAATGAGTCATTTCTATTTTGTAATTTGCCGCCAAATTGAATTCCATGACTCATCAAGAAATCATTGCCCAACTCAACGCACAGCCCAGTGAAAAAATCAAATTTGCCGTTGTGGACATCGATGGCGTTTTGCGGGGCAAAATCATCCATCGTTCCAAGTTCTTGAAAGGGCTGGAAGAAGGACTTGGTTTTTGCAATGTGATTTTTGGTTGGGATTCAAGTGATGTGTGTTACGACAATTCGATAGTCAGCGGCTGGCATACCGGCTATCCCGATGCCTTTTGCAGCATCGATCTGGATACGCTCCGCCACATTCCCTGGGAGGGTGATTTGCCTTTTTTTCTGGCTGATTTCAGTAAGGATCCATCAGGAGTGCGCCAGGCATGCCCGCGTACCCTGTTGAAAACCATCCGGCAAAGCTGCCTGGAGATGGGACTCAACCCCATTTTTGCCAAAGAATTTGAATGGTTCAACTTTCAGGAAACCCCCCAAAGCCTGCAAGACAAAAAATACGTAGACCCCGAACCGCTCACTCCTGGTATGTTTGGCTATTCCATTTTGCGGCCATCGATGAACAATGCCTATTTTCATCAACTTTACGATGATTTGCATGCCTTTGGCATCCCGTTGGAGGGGCTGCATACCGAAACCGGGCCAGGCGTATACGAAGGCAGTATACTTTACAGTGATGTATTAGAAGCTGCCGACCGTGCGGTTTTGTTCAAAACGGGGGTAAAGGAAATTGCCAATCAGCATGGCCTCATTGCATCCTTTATGGCCAAATGGAGCGAACACTTGCCCGGATGTGGCGGGCATATCCACCAGAGTCTTTGGGATTTGGAACAACAAAAGAATCTATTTTACGATGCAGCTGCTCTCCATCAGATGAGCGAATTGATGCAGCATTATGTAGCAGGACAACTGCATTGTTTGCCCCATATCCTGCCGATGTATGCGCCTACCGTCAACAGTTACAAGCGCTTGATCAAGGGATCCTGGGCTTCGGTAAGCGCCAGTTGGGGCATTGAAAACCGCACCACTGCCTTGCGGGTAATCAACCACGGCGAAAAGTCGATGCGCCTGGAAACCAGGGTGCCTGGTGCCGATTGCAACCCTTACCTGTCATTGGCGGCCAGTTTGGCATCGGGCCTTTACGGAATAAAGCACAAATTGCCTCTGGAAATAGCCCCAACCCAGGGCAGTGAATACGACAACGCCCACAATGCGCCATTCCCGGAATCCCTGCATGAAGCAACCCAGGCAATGAAAAACTCCAGCATCGCAGTGGCCCTTTTTGGAGCAGCCTTTGTTGAGCATTTTACCCTAACCCGCGAATGGGAATGGCGGCAATACAGTCAGGCTGTAAGCAATTGGGAACTAAAGCGGTATTTTGAAATCATCTAAAAGTTTAAAGTTGAAAAGTTGAAGGGTTGAAAAGAAACTTACACTCTCCGGAATTGATCTATTTCACTTCAACTATCAACTTTTCAACTATCAACCCTGACCATGCAACCCAATTACCACGACATTATCCGCTACGCCTGGATGGCTTACGATCCTTCACGTGTGATCGAATCGACTACCGACATCAGCGCCAAGGTTTCTACGAATCATGTGTACAAAGTGACTTTCACAGACAAAAGCTTCGTCATTGCCAAGTTGTCTTACTTTGGTCGTTATGAACATTTTGTAGAGGATCACCGCATCATCAATGTATTGGCGAATAATTTGCCTGCTCCGTTTGAAAACCTGCTGGCGCGTTCGCTGATCAAAGGCCACAGCTTGTTTGTGCACCGTTACATCCATGAGGATACCGACGTTTGGGTAGTCTTTTATCGGGCAGTGCGCATCAAAACCCGCTTGCCTCGGCGTTTGGAAGAAGAACACATCATCAAATTGGGCAAGGAGTTTGCCTTGTTTCACAAAACCTGCCACAGCATTCGGAATACCTTGCCGAGTTCTTCGAAGACCATGCACACCGACGTGAACCATTTGATGGAAGTGGTGGAAAGGAAAAACAGCCGCTTGGGGACCCACATTGACAAGGACGAAATCCGCAGGCAATGCGATCTTTTTTACAAAAATGAAGATGTCTTGCGCATGCATCGCCTGGATCAGATTCCAGTATTTGTAGACTGGAACATTGGAAACTTTTCGGTAAGTTCTACCTTGCGCTTGTTTTCCCGGTGGGACTACGACTGGTTTAGGGTCAGCAATCGCATGCTGGACTTTTATTTCTTTAGCCGGGTCGTTTCTGATCGGGGAGATCGTACGGTTTTTACCTACAACATTGGCCCTTTGACTGAAGATCGGTTTATGCTGTTTCTCAAGTCCTACCATAGCCATTACCCCTTGAACGAAACGGAGATTCGCAGTCTGAAAGAAGTGTACCGCTTCTTTTTATTGCATTACGTCATTGACTACGGTACCTACTTTTTTGCCCAAAACTATTCCATCAAACTTCAGCAAGAAGCGATGGAAACCCATTTTTCATCCATTGAAAATGGTTTCAACCCCGAAATCTTACTCAAGGCGTTAAAAATTTGATGACATGGAAAAAATGGATTCGTTTTTGGCAGTGGTAGAAAACTTCAAAGTGGTTTTTCTGGACTCCTATGGCGTTTTGAAAAATTACCGGGGCTTGATCGAAGGGGTTCAGGAAACGCTCGATTTCATTCAATCACGGGGTATCGAATTTCGCATCCTGACCAACGATGCCTCCCGTAGTCAGGAACAGCAAGCCGAATCTTTTGTGCGGGCTGGATTGGTAGGCATACCGCCCGAAAAAATCATCACTTCCGGGATGATGGCCAAACAGTACCTGCAACTCAAAATCAAAGGGGGCAAAGTAGCTTACCTGGGTACGCCCAATGCAGCCCACTACATTTTGCAGGCCAACCTGGAAAGTGTGGCCATTGCCGACCTCGACAAGCACGATCTTGACGACATCAAAGCGATGGTTTTTCTGGACGATGAGGGCTTCGACTGGAATTACGACATCAATAAAACGGTAAATCTGATTCGCAAAAAAAACATCCCCATCATCGTGGCCAACTCAGATAACTTTTATCCAGTTGCCAAAAATGATGTTTCAATTGCCACTGGCGGCATTGCCAAACTGGTAGAGAGCATCATCAACAAGCGGTTCATCCATTTTGGTAAACCTGACACCCAGATGTTCAATTTCGCGTTTGAAGACATCAACCACCCAGAGCGTATTTATGGCAAAGAAGACATCTTGATGGTAGGGGATACGCTGCATACCGACATTCTGGGCGGGAACAAGTTTGGCATCAAAACGGCACTTGTACTCAGCGGAAATACCAGCGCCAGCGAAGCGGATATGAACATCCATTCTTCCGGAATTATCCCGGATTACATCTGTCAATCCATTGTTGGATAAGTAATTAGGGATGGGTTTGTTCTGGTCAATGAACCGTTTTATTCCACTGCAAAGGGGCAATAAAATATTCCCAAAAAGACTTATATCCAGCAATGATGTGTAGAAACAAATAGCGAAATGAATCCCAAAAAGTAAGCAGAAAAGATTGAGAAATTCCCAAGCGCCGGTAAGTGATGATGTTGATGATCCAGGAGAGCAATAAGTTGACCCCCAATAATACCCACAGTATCAAACTGAAAACAGCGGAGAGCAAAAAGGGCAGGTCCCCCAGCAAAATATACAGGGCAACGTAGATATTGAAAAAAGGCAATAGCGATGCACAAATCATCCGCAGCCAAAAACTCAACCAACCGCTGAGTTTAAAATGTGGATCAAAAAGGGTTCTTTTTAAATGTACCAACTGGGTAATGAACAAACCTTTGTTCCAACGGGTACGCTGATTGATCCAGTTCCTGGCTTGTTCGGGGCAGGTTTCGGTGGTATAGCTGTCCAAAATGCTGAGCTGAACCCCATTTTGTACCAATCGCACACTTAAGTCGGCATCCTCCGTTACATTAAAAGGATCCCAGGCTCCCGCATCAATCAGGGCTTTTTTGGAAATAAAAAAGGAATTACCGCCTAATCCAAATGGCAAATTCGCACTGGAAAGTTCAAGCAAATGCTGCTCATACCATTCGTAGTACTCTCCTGCAAAATTTCGGGTGATCCAATTTTCCTGAAGGTTTGAGATGCTGATTTTGGCTTGGCAGCAGGTTTCTCCGGATGCATTCATCAAACTCAAGGCTGCTTTGCGCAATTGTTGGGGTTCAGGACGACTTTCTGCATCATATACCGTAATGTAAGTGCCTTTTGCCAAAGCTAAGGCATGTAAGAGTGCTCTTCCCTTGGTGAAAGGCGGCATTTCAGGGATGTCCAGCACTTCAAAATGCGCAGGCAATTTGATTTGTTGCAAACTGGAACGGGTAACTTGATCGCTGTCTTCTACTACCACGATGACTTGGATCAACTCGGCAGGATAATCCAGCGCTTGTAATGCCTGAATGGTTTGATGAATAACCTCATTTTCATTTTTTAGCGGAAAAATGATACTGAAATCAGGTAGTTGATGGTCTGGGACGGCAAGGGCCTGTGGTGGAGTGGGGTGTTTGGTGGAAAAAAAATTGCCTAAACGAAAACTGAGTAAAATAAGGTAATTGACCAGCCCTAAAATGAAAATGCCTAACCCCAAACTAAGCGGCAAAAAGATACCCGCAATAGTGAAGACTATCCATAAGAAAAGATTGAACATCCGGCCACTTAACTGAATTTTATGCAAAGCAGACTTGGATCCAAGAATTGACACTTGTTGTTGAGCTTGCTGATCAATTGGGATACTGGGGGTCAAAACTGTTGAAGAATCCATTAGAGGCTTTTTGGTGGAATTAGGCTGCAAAATAAAGATTTATTGAAGCAAATATTATTTTGAATGGGATGTATTTATTTTGAACTTTTTTCTAATATATCGGCACCGTTTAGTTTTTTTTATTGAAAAAAAACTAAATTTGCACAATAATATTTCATAAATCTTACAAGATGACCTTCACTTTACGCTCCACTGCATTGAGCTTACTGTGTGTGTTTATGTGCTTTTGTGCTTTTGCAGCCCCTCGGCCAAACACAAACGCACCTAAAACCTCACCGGGCTTACTCACCCATTTGCCGGTATCGGTTGCTCATTTATTTCCCACCAGTTTGCCCAAACCCTTCAAAGCTGCAACCAACGTAGCTGGAAATACGGTGCAATGGACTGGAGCGGTAAGTGCTGATTGGAATACCGCTGGTAACTGGACTACCTCGAGTGGAACGCCAAATATTCCTCCTCAAAAAGGTTCAATCACCGGTGATCATGTGATTATTCCGGATGTATCTGGGGCGTCTGGAAATTTTCCGGTAATTGCAAGTGGTACAGCGGGGGCAAGATCAGTTGTTTTGCAAGCTGGAGCCTCTCTGACCATCAATTCATCTGCCACTTTAAATGTAGTGGGCAGTGATGCCGATGGTTTTACCAATGAAGGCATCTTTACCAACAAAGGAACAGTTCTGGTTGATTCAGCTTACAATGACGCTTTTGTCAATAAGTTGAATGCTCAAATCATCAATGAGGGTTCTTTCTCACTGATCAATGGATTGGGTAACCGCCTGATTAACTTCGGTTCCATTACCAATACCAGTGGTACTTTTACTGTATCCGATGGAGTAGATACTGCTTTTATCAACTACCCAACGGGTTCGGTAACCAATAATGCAACATTTAGTGTTAGCGGTGGGAATAACGTGCGGCTGTACAATCGAGGTTCGATTAGCAACAAAAGTGGTAAAAGTAGTCTTTTTACTGTAGGAGGCGCTACTGCCGGGCACGGCTTTGTCAACGCAGTTGGGGCTTCGCTTACCAACGAAGGTACCTTCCAGATCAATGGGGGCTTCGCCAGTCAAATGATCAACTACAGCAATATTGACAACCTTTCAG
>NZ_JBBAKG010000178.1:0-7597 GCF_040403615.1 Haliscomenobacter sp.
CGTAATTTTTTAGTAGTATGTTAGCGTCCTGAACAAAATCAGCATCAATTTGATACAGCATTTTTACTAGTTCTTGGTGTTGGCGAGCAGCCAGGCCCGGTTCGGGACTATAGGATCTATTACCTGACATTATTCTATTAGATGCAGTGTCACGAAAACGTGCAATACGATCATATTCTTTTCTAAATTCTGGATTTGAAAAACTGAATTTATCTGCTGTGCTCCGCACTCGTTGATATTCAGCTCTTGCTGCTGGGTTTTGTAGCTGTGCGCTACCACCTACTGGGGCCACTGGAGTTGACCCCACTGGCGGTTCTGCTGCATCATCATCTGCTGTATCGGCTGCTGCTGCGGCTGGTGCTGGTGCTGGTGCCGGTGCACCTTGGAAGTTTTGCAAGTTCGGGTAAATCGGTTTACCGTTGGCGTCAAATGTCACACGTTCCGTCAGGGTGTCAGTGGAGTTGGGTTTGAAAAATTCGTCAAGTATCATGTTATGCTTCTTCTATGTAATCTGCTGAGGAATTTCTGGCAGCATGTTTTCTATGTGCCTGAAACATTCTCACTGCCATGTCTGCTTCATCCAGACTACCGAATCGACTGGGCAACACACGCCCCAGGTGACGGATTTCAAAACCGCGCACTTGGTCTCCATAGCATTCCAGGCATGTGCCATCTTCTAGAGTGATAGTTTTTACAGGACCGGCTTCGGCTACCACAGGATTGATTGTGGGCGGCGGAACATAGTCTTCGCCACTGGGTTCGTCTTCTGTAGGGTCTTCGTCTACTTCCTCATCGTCACCAATTTCAAGATCCCGTTTGGCCTTGCTGACCAAGTGACTGTCCAGGTGATTTTGTTTTTCTAATTTATCTAGATACTGTGTAAGATCTTTTTTGACCTTGCTGAGCATGTCTTCGTCAATTTCGGCCATGCGTTCGGCCAGTGCAGTCTGAGTGGGTTCCACATCATCGCCTACCATGTACTTGCTAAAGGGTTTGGATTGCTTGTTGCTGCCCAGCACAGGCGACACCGTTTCGGGCTTGAACAAGGCCGGCAATTGCGGCACTGATTTTTGTTGTGCATTGAGTCCGTGCTTGGTTTTGGCGGGAGTAACGTCTGCCTCTATCACAGCCAGACGTTTAAGTATGTTGGCAATGCTGTTGCTCATGCTCTATTTTCTTTCAGACTGCTGCGCAGTTGCCAGGCAAACTTGTTGGTCTGACTCAGTCGTTCAGCAATAAAATTGGCCACATCTTGTTTGTTTTCTTGTGTGGCTTCAGCAAAGCATTGATCAAGTAGTTCCACCATTTGCCCACTATTGGCCAGCAGTTCTTCAAGCATGAGTCTGGCGCGGGGAATTTTGGTTTGTGCAGAAATTACACTGAGTTCTAGAAAACGTTCTAGACTGCCTGGTGCATATTCTCCAAGACTTCGTATGTATTCAGCTGTGGGATCTATTGCGCTGTAGGCATCTTCGTAGATCTTTTGGAGAAATTTGTGATATTGATAAAAGTCCGGACTTTCAACATTCCAGTGAAAGCCATGTACTTTGACATAATAGGCAAATTCAGTTCCCAATAGAGTTTTTAAACTGTCCACGAGCATTTTTATTCCTTTTGTATTCCTTGGGCGTGTTAGGCGTAGGATCTGTAGAGTATTTACCTGTGAGCAATGAACCACCTGATCTTGCGATCATGCCTATGGGCTGGCTTACAGTGGCCATGCTGCCCGATCCACTGGTACCCACAGAGATGTCTTCCATTATTTCATATGCTCTCATTTTCAATCCTTAACAGTGAATTTTTTACTATGCGCGAGTTCAAGGGACCTTCTACAATTCTTACATTTTTCACTTCAATTGTGCCACATGCAGGCGGAACCAGCTCCCAGCGTAATTCGTACTTGCCTGGTCCTGCCCAGATCTGCAAAAATTCTTCCAGGTACTGTTCTCTCCAGACCCAGGTTCGTTCTGTGAACAGTTCATTGTTCACATACACTCTGTAGTTGGGATCAGCTCCGGTCCAGTCCACACTTACGTCTGCTTTGACTATCACAAACTGATGAGTCATTAGAACTATCAGGCAAATTGACTTGCACTCTGACTTCTGATTGCAGCCTGTTGTTCTTTGTTGGCAGGAATCTCAAAGTTGATAGTCCACCAGCTTGTGGCAGCTTGTGGAGTGGGGAAGGTCATGTTCTTGTAACGAGCACCCGCAGGCTCGCTTAGTGCATAGTCCAGCTGTGCTTTCCAGTTCTTTTGCCACTGGTCTTGACCGCCTGCAGCCTGAACCATGCCATTAAAACGAGGCCCGTGGTGTTGTACTAGGCCGCCACTGGTTCCGCTGTCGCCTATGGCCCCACTGTCAAAGCTGGATTCTGCTTGGATGTTGGCCATGATACCTGCAACTTGATTGCGATCTAGTCCTTTGCTGCTCAGATATGATTTGATTTCATTGGGATTGACTGGATTCTTTATCTTGGTGGATGGACCCACTGCAGGTGCAGTTGTTTGTGTGCCAGCAAATTCTCCCAGGTTGGGTAATTTTAGTTTGCTGCCCACAGTTATCTGTCCAGTGGCAGGAATGTCCGGATTCATGTAAAGCAGGCCAGACACAGTGGTGTCAGCGGCCTGAGCCAATTTTTCCAGGGTGTCTCCGGCTTGTACAGGATACATTTTGCCTGGCACGGCAGGATCCACCGCCTCGGCTAGAATTCTACTGCTGCGAGGCAAAAAATCACAAGATTTCATGTTATCCTTTTAGCAAGGTGCTCAAGCGACGCATGCGATTCACGCTTTCTTCAAAATTTGATTCACGCACAGCACCTTTTGGTGTGCCGTTGGTGTTGTGTGTTGCGCCATACTGACGATCCCATGCAGCCTGTTCTCTGGCAGTGCTCATAACACCTGGTCTTGCTGGCGCTGCTGCTGGAGTTGCGGATGGCGTGGCACCTCCACGACCGCTGCCTGCATCACCAGGTTTCGCAGCAGACAGAATAGCACCGGAAGTGTTGGGTCCAATTTTACCGTCGGCAGGGAGGCCATTCTTTTGTTGAAAGGCCCTGATAGCTGCTGTGTCAGGTTGGCCATTCTTGTAAAGTCCCATACTGCTGGCATATCCCAGGATGGCTGGGCTGATTGTGGAACGGGCAGGTGCTTTTGCAGGAGGAGTAGTGGCTTGCACAGTATTTGCAGTATTTGCAGCATTTGCTGCCACAGCAGCATCCACACCAGTCACATTGTCGGGCTCACCACTGGCTGCCACAGCATCAGCCACAGGAGTTGCTGCTGGTGCTGCTGGTGCTGCTGGTGCTGCTGGTGCTGCTGGTGCTGCAAATACAGAAGTGTCGTCATCGCCATATCCTGTGCCAGCTGTTTTTACTGGTGCTGCTGCTGGTGCTGCTGCAACTGTTTCACCAGGCAATGGTGCAGGCAGTCTTGCCATGATGTATTTGTCCATGGGATCCGCACCACCTAACCATTTTAGTTGGCTTGGTGTAAGACTGGCTCTTGCTGTGGCTGCATCAGGATACGGTGTTGCAGCCTGTGCTCCGCCGCCGAGTGCGCCGGCAATTTTTCTACCAAAGCCCTTGATAGAATCTAGATTTTTTGCACCTTGTGCTTGTTGTGCTGCAAATTCAGCATCTGTCATTGGGGTGCCATCGCGCCCGGCTTCGTTTAAAAATTCACTTGATCTCATGGTTCTTCCTTTTTTCGGATAGTCCGATTTGTTGTTTATTTATTCTATTTGCCCTGTGCTGCCAATCTTGCACCGTTGTTGAAACTGTTGCTGTAGCTCAGGGCATTACGATTACCACGGGCTTTGGACCAGGCATAACCGGCTCTGTGACCCGAACAATCTTTGGTGCAGGGTGAGCCCAGGAAGCTGAGTTCATCCAGCTCCTGTTGTGGCTTTTTCTTGCGGACAAATTCACTTGCTCTCATCGGGCCGCTCCAAATACAGGACCGCTCACATACTGTCCCTGTTGATTCAGCACGCCAGATCTTAGTTGATCGACCATGGCATCAGTGATGTGTCTGCGACGCATGTGTGGGACAATGATGTGTACTTCCACAGGATCGTTGCCTTCCTGCTCTAGAATACTGTGCATTCTGTGGCGACCGTCATGATTACTCACATGTGCCATCTGGCTAAAATCTTCTGATTCCCAGGCTTCGGGAACCACCACTGTGAGCCACGGTGCGCCAACGCCTTTTTCGTCCAGGTTCTTTTTGATGTACTCAATGGTCTCACGCTCATCGGCGGACTTGGCATCTAGAGGCAACGCCAGTTCCAAAAACATACTGGGACGCATGACCACTTGTAGGCCTTGATATCCAATTTGTTGATTGTTGGGCACTGCACCAATGCCCGAGGCATTGTTGATTTTTAATTCATTTACAACCTGTTCGTCCACATCTTCTTCACCGGGTTCATCAAGATCATGTGTTTTCAATCCCAGGCGTGTGAGTGCATGACTGTACATGTTTTCCAGTTCTTCAGATCCAAATGCAAATACTGTGCTGGGCGGTCCTTTGCCCAGTGTGCTTTTGTCTATGCTTTTTAAATTGGATATGTTTTGTCCCAGTTTGTACCAGTCGTACATGTCACTCACATCTACCTTGATTGTGCCTGCGGGCATTTGTGGTGGAGATTCTGGCCCAGGGGGATTTGACGGATCATAGTCTTCCTGTGTACGGCCTTCGCTTAGAACTGGATACACTTCAGTTGGCACACTGATGCTGTTGGTTCTGACCCATTCACCTGCTATTCTGTTGGCATCTGCTTGACTGTTGCCTATGCCGCCAAATCTATGCAATTCTTGTCCAGTGTTGCCGTCTACCACTCGCCATTGGCCGTTCCAGTTGCCCCTGGGTGGTGCTATGGGGATATCTATGTCAATGTCTTGTACTCCGGGAATTGGGCTGGGTGCTGCGGCTGCTTGTCGTTGACGTTGTAGATCCATAGTGCTGCCTGCTACCGGTGCACCGAGCTCTGTTTCTGGCTCAACGCTGAACTCATCAGTATTGATTCCAGGATTGTTTTGTCGCAACCAACGATTGGCCAGGACTCGTGCTGTGTCAGCGTCAGATGCTACCACTCGAGTCACCGGAGTGCCTGCTGCGTTTTTGACCACGTAGCGTTGTCTTGGTCCTGAGGCTGCCACCGGCTCTGGAACAGGATTCTTTTTGAGGCCGCGTTCCAGTTGTGCCTGTTTCACAAAACTGCGCAACGCAGCCTTGGGTATTTTGCCAGCCACATAGTCCACAAAGTAGCGGATTGTGCTGTCATCCTTGTTGTCAGCAGTCAGCAACTTGTACAATTTCTTCTGATACTCTTGACGATACTTTTCAGGATCAATTGCAGCATCCAGGGCCACAACAAATCTCAGCAGAGTGGGTTCAATCAGGTCAAAGTTGTCACCCAACCAGTCGCCACCAGGGCTGCGGAATTCCACATAGCCGTCCTTGGTATTGATACTGGTGTACTTGGCCGTGGTGCCCGAGTGAATGGCCTTGGTAGCAAGACTATCCATGTTGGCTTTCATCTTGGTCAACAGTGCAGCCGCAGGACCGGGATTTGATCTTATGTTGTCCTTGACAATCTTCATGGCACTCTTGGCATAGGTATTGCCTGCACGACCAAAATTTTCCAGCACACGCTCGTCGCCCAGCAGCACAGCCAGTTTCACAAAGTCCAGTTTTTCTTGGCTAAAGCCTGGTACACTCACGTTGATGTGTAGGCCAGTTGAATCATTGGTGTAGCAGCCTGTGCGATCTGCCCAGGCACGGACCTTGTTTAGGTCACTCAGCATTTCATCTATGGGCAGGGGCGGTGACACAAACTCCAGGCCTTGATCGTCATCACTGTCAGGATCAAGACTGCCATCGGGTTCAACCACATAGCGTCCGGCTTCGCGACGTCCGCCATGATATCTGTCACTGGCATTGACCGGACGGCCAATTGCATCACTGAAATCTTCTGCTACATTAGCAATACTAGTGCTGCCGCCACCGCTGCTGGTATAGTGTGGCCACTGGATGTCGTAATTGCGGGCAATGCCACTCATGGTGTCTAGGTCTGCGTCGGCCAACCATTCCTCAAACTGGTCGTCCTCAAAGAACTGATCTCGAGCGTCAGTTTCGGCATCCAAATACCAGGGTTGTAGTTGTTCAGAGGCAATCTTGTCCGCGGCCAGTTGATATTCTTTTCTGGTGATATCTTGATCCGGCTCCAGTTCCAACAACTCTCTGACTTCATCATCATCCATGTTTTCTTTGATGTAGTCGTAGATGAATGATTCGCTGTCAGAATACCAACGATCACCAAATGCTTTGCCCTGCCATTGTGAGTAGTCATCCCACATGCTGTCGATCAGTCTATCAATATCTCTGCGACTGTTGAAATCATTGTCATAGAAAAAGTCTCGGATGTCACTGGGGCTGCTGGCTTTCTCATCCTGATCATAGTCCGGCTCCTGATCTTGATACTCGTCAGTCTCGGTGTTGGGCACGATCATCTCAAATTCCATACCAGCCAAGGCACCTGTCTTGGCAGCTTCTTTGCGCAGATTCTTGCTGCCCATGTTGATTTCAAACAGGTCCTGTTCTTCAAACAGAGCCAGTTCCTGGGCCAGGCTTTCGGCCAGAGTGTTGGCAGATTTCATCAACAGTGCAGGCTTGCCATTGGCATCTGTTTTGAGACCCAGTTTGTTGGCTTCCCGGCCCACAGCACCTGGCTGTACATCCCGAGTCAGGGCCATGACAAAACGGGGATCTCGAGCTTGTTTGCGTGTGGGAATGTAGCCCGATGCTTCTTCCAGAGTGACACCATCAAACATCTCAGGCTGCTCATCAGCCCAGTCTCGCATGATACGACCTGCCATGGCATTGGCTTGATCTTCCCAGGGGCTACCTGTCGCACCAGCATCAATGGGTAGAGGCTCGCGCTCGTCCTGTTGACGATGAGTCATTTCATGTGCCATGGTGCGAAGTATGTCCAGCACATGACGACCTGCGGTGGCCAGGATCAAGGTGTTTGAGTCCGAATCATACTGTCCAAAGCTGCCATTTTCTTGACTCCATTCAGGAGTGGTTTCCAGTCTCAACTCAGGAGGATTTTCCAGTTGCAGTTTGCTCACACAGCTGGAATAGAAGCGATTCAAGATCTTTTTCAGTTGATCAGGATCTGTGCTTTCATCCACCTGTTCAGCTTCGGTGCCGGCAGGATGATCTTGACCAGCATAGGCCGTGCCCGGATACCAGTAATCACGCATGCCATAGTTGACTGTTTTTCGTTCACGAGGTCGTGTGTTGAGACTCAGTTCTTGATCTCGGGCTGCTGTCTTGGCAGCAATCAGATCGGCAATGCAGCCTTTATTTCGTAGCAGTTTGTACGCAATGTTTTCACAACCAAACTCGCCGTTTTTCTCCAGGCCTGTCTGGCGCATGGTCTTGATCTTGTTCCAGAGCGAGTCAATGACTTCGAGATTTTTTGTCTTTATGGCAGCATGAATTCTAGCGTCAAGGTCAGCTGTTTTGCTTTGCACACAGTTGTCATCAATCTTGGCTCGACGACGTTGTGGCACCTGCAGCCAGTC
>NZ_JBBAKG010000179.1:0-7354 GCF_040403615.1 Haliscomenobacter sp.
TCATCCGCGTTCCCATTAATCCCCCTTTTGCAGTTCAACCAAATTAATCATTCCATGAAGGTGAAAACATCAATCGCGCTACTCATCAGCTTTTTAGCCTGTGCCCTACAAGCCCAGAATCCCCTCCTTCCCTCTTTCCAAACGCCTCCCCAAGCCGCCAAGCCCCGCGTCTGGTGGCATTGGATGAACGGCAACATCACCAAAGAGGGCATCCAAAAAGACCTTGACTGGATGAGCCGGGTCGGAATTGGGGGTTTCCAAAACTTTGATGCCAACTTGCTCACTCCCGTAGTTGTGCCCAAGAAACTGGTCTTTATGACTCCCGAGTGGAAAGACGCTTTCAAATTTGCCATAGAAACTGCCGACAAAAAAGGCCTGGAAGCCGCCATCGCTGGCTCACCTGGCTGGAGTGTAACGGGCGGCCCCTGGGTAGAACCCAAGGACGCCATGAAAAAATACGTTTGGACGGAAACCCGTGTAAATGGAGGCAAAACCTTTAGTGGCAAACTCCCCCAACCTGCTGAGGTCACCGGGAAGTTTCAGAATGTAGGCTTGGCGCAAGCCAATGCTTTTGGTGACCCAATGCCCAAAGCCCCCAACTATTACCAGGATGCCCTGGTCATTGCCTACCGCGTTCCTCAGAGTGATCAGGCTTTCACCGCCTGGAACCCCAAAGTAAGCTCCAGTGGGGGCACTTTCTCCCTCCAGGAACTGAGTGATGGCGATCTGGCAAAAGGGACTTTCCTGCCCCCGGTACCCGCCGGAGAAGACATGTGGATCCAATACGAATTTGCTACCCCCAAAACCGTCAAGGCATTTTCCATCTCTGGAGCCAACCATACCGCGCTCGAAGACTTTGACGGCGGCCCACTCAACCGCAGCTTGAAAGTGAGTGACGATGGCGTCAACTTTCGAGAAATTGCACCCGTATCAGGCAGCATCGTGCCTCAAAACACGGTGAGTATTCCCACCACCACCGCTCGTTTCTTCCGACTTGCTTTCAAATCATTTGTACCGCCAGTTAACCCCATTGCAGCCATGTTTGGCGCAGGAGGTACACCTAAACCCGAAGGGGTAAACGTGGCCGAATTCGTGTTGTACGCCACCGACCGCATCGACCAATTTGAAGACAAAGCCGGATTTACGCCCTGGAAAGAAAACCCCTTTCTTCCCGGGAATTCCAATCCTGATGCCATTGCAAACAAGGAAGTAATCGACCTGACTGCCAAATTAAAACCGGATGGCACCCTGGAATGGGATGCACCCGCCGGAAACTGGAACGTAATTCGCTTCGGCTACTCCCTCACTGGCCGCCAAAACCACCCTGCCTCGCCAGAAGCCACGGGTTTGGAGGTAGATAAGCTCGACAAAGAGGCAGTGCGCAAGTACATCAACACCTACCTGGACATGTACAAAGACGCTACTGGCGGTTTGATGGGCGCCAAAGGACTGACCCACATGATCCTGGACAGTTACGAAGCAGGCCACATGACCTGGACGAAAAGCTTCCCCGAAGAATTTGCCCAAAGACGCGGCTACGAGATTACAACCTGGATTCCGGTCTTGACTGGCCGGGTTGTCAAAAGCCTAGAAAGCAGCGAACAATTCCTCTGGGATTTCCGCAAAACCATCGGCGAACTCATTGCCGAGAGCCATTACGACGTGATTGGGGAAGAGCTGCACAAACGCGGCATGAAGCGCTACACCGAATCGCACGAAAACCAACGCATTTACCTGGCCGATGGCATGGATGTCAAGCGTTATGCAGATGTACCCATGTCGGCGATGTGGACGCCCGGCAGCTTGGCGGGTGGTACCGACGAAGAAGTACGCAGCGAAGCCGACATCCGCGAGTCGGCATCTGTTGCCCATATTTACGGCCAAAACATTGTTGCCGGGGAGTCTATGACCGCGGTGGGAAGGGCTTTTGTCTATTCTCCCGAACAGCTCAAACGCACCGCCGACTTAGAAATGGCTTCGGGTTTGAACCGCTTCGTGATCCATACCTCGGTGCACCAGCCATTGGACGACAAGAAGCCTGGTTTTTCTCTCGGGCCATTCGGACAGTGGTTTACCCGCCAGGAAACCTGGGCAGAACAAGCAACTGCCTGGATGGGTTACCTGGGGCGCAGTTGTTACCTGCTTCAGCAAGGCAAATTTGTAGCCGACGTTCTGTATTACTACGGCGAAAACAACAACATTACCTCTACTTTCAGCCAAAAACTACCCGCCGTACCAGCTGGATACGAGTACGACTTTGTCAACTCCAGCGCTTTGATCAATGTGATTCAGGTCAAAGATGGCCGTTTGGTTGCGCCAAGTGGCAATACCTACCGCCTGCTGGTACTGGATGAAAGCGCCAAATCAATGACCCTTCCCGTATTGAAAAAACTGCGCGATCTGGTTAAAGCAGGGGCAAAGGTAGCAGGAGTGAAACCGGAGAAGTCGCCCAGCTTGTCTGATATCCCTGAAGAGTTTCAAAGCATTGTGGCAGAAATCTGGAGTAACCCCAACGTGCTGAAAGGCAGCATCAAGGAAGCATTGAAGGCATTGAGCCTGAAAGAAGATGTGACCATCACTGGCAATACCGACAAAATCCTGTACGTGCACCGCCAAACACCCACACAAGACATCTACTGGCTCGACAACCGCAGTGAAAACAGCAATGGCGGCATCTTTAGCTTCCGGGTAAACGGAAAAATCCCTGAATTGTGGAACCCCCAAACGGGCAAAACGGAAAAGGTGTCTTACGAAATCAAAGATGGCCGCACCATTTTAACCCTGAGCTTTGAATCCTGGGATGCCTACTTCATCGTGTTCAGCGGCAAAGCAACGGCACCCGCATACACCAAGCCTGCTTCAATTTCAAAACCGGTATTGAGCATCACCACTCCCTGGAAAGTGAACTTCCAGACTGATCGCGGTGCCCCTGCCACGGCTACATTTGACAAATTGATCTCCTGGTCAGCCCACGCCGATTCAGGAATCAAGTACTTCTCCGGCACGGCGAGCTACCAAAATACGTTTACCATTCCCACCTTGGTGAAAGGCGCCAAATATGAACTCGATTTGGGCGATGTAAAAAATCTGGCGGAAGTGATTGTAAATGGCCAGAATCTGGGCATTGTGTGGAAAAAACCCTTCAAAACCGACATCAGCGCCGCCTTGAAAGGGGGTGTAAATACCGTCGAGATCAAAGTCACCAACTTGTGGGTCAACCGCCTGATCGGCGATGCGCAACCCGGTGCCGTGAAGACGACCTTTACGACGATGCCGTTTTATCAGGCCGATGGGACTTTGTTGCCTTCGGGTTTGTTGGGGCCGGTGGTGTTGAGGCAAGGAAATTGATTTTATCTTTTGGATGATCAATCCCAGGAACAAAAAGGAGATAATGCTTGTTCCTCTGAGCGGTAACCACGAAAGGCTCTTAAATGACTGATTTTATCTACGGCATCGACTTTGGCACCACCAACTCGGCCTTGGCCATTTTGGACACCAGAACGAACAGTGTGTTGAAAATTTTCACCACCCCTTCTCTGCTGTTTTTTCCAGATGCACAGGTCCCCCATGCTCCACTGACCTATTCCATCGGGGAAACAGCCGTGGAAGCCTATGTGGAAAGTAGAATGCAAGGCCGCTTTATGAAATCCATCAAACGAGTGCTGCCGAATAAAAGCTTTCTGGGAACCAGGATTTTCACCAAACTCTACAAAGCCGAGGATCTGGTTGCTTTGATTTTGCTCCACTTAAAAAAACAAGCCGATGATTTTTTGGGCGCCAATGTCACCACGGCCGTGATCGGTCGCCCAGTGGTTTTTGATGAAAACCCTGAAAAAGATCAACTCGCTCAGGAGCGCCTGGCTAAAGCGGTGCGGATTGCTGGCTTCGATACCTTTTATTTTCAGATGGAGCCCATCGGAGCAGCATTCACCTACGAGCGGCAAATCAGTAAAGAAGAACTGGTACTGGTAGCCGACTTCGGTGGTGGTACCTCGGATTTTTCCATCATGAAACTCAAGCCCGAGGCTATCCTCAACCCCGACCGCAGCGGCGACATGATCGCCAAAGGGGGCATCTACATCGGTGGAGACAGTTTTGACTCCGACATCATGTGGCATCGGGGTACGCCGCATTTTGGCCGAGGGGTTAAGGAAAAATTGGGGGAAGGGAAATGGATTGACCTGCCCCTCTCCTATTTTACCAACATTTGTTCCTGGGAAAAAATGAACTTCCTGGATACCTACAAATGGCGCAACACCATCAACAAATCCTACTTTGCCACAGGGCGGGATTACCGGGTAAAAAACCTGTTGACCTTGATTGAAAAAAACCTGGGTTATATCCTCTTCAAACAAATTGAAAAAGCAAAATTCGGCCTAACCGATCAGGATGTTTCCAACTTTACTTTTCATGAAATAGACATCCAAATTGATGAGTCCATCACGATTGAAGATTTTGAAAGTGTGATCATCCACAAAAATGTGGCTAAAATCGAGGCTTACCTGCACGCGTTTTTAAATAGCCAGAACATTGATTTTGCAGACATTGATACGGTTTTTATGACCGGTGGCACTTCTTATGTCCGCCCACTCAGCAACATTTTCAGCAGGTTATTTGGACCAGAAAAAATCAAATCCGGGGATAATTTCAATAGTGTCGCTACGGGGATCGCATATAGTTATTCGGTCGTGTCACAGTCCAGGTAAGTCACAGTCCAGATAAATAGCTGGCTGTAAAACGAAAAGTTTTTAATAATCTTACACAGGCAACTTTTCTAGTAAAAGAGGAGGAATAAAAAAATGTCAAATCAAATCATACAGTTTAGAAACTTACATCTGGGAATAGCTGCCCTCACCATTGGGTTGGTTGGACTCAGTTATGGCCTTTGGCCAAGCATGGTTTTACCCTTATTGCTCGATTTTAAGGTTGAAAGTGTTGATTTGAATCATGTTTTCAGGGCAATGATGGGGCTTTATCTGGGCTTTGCAACCTACTGGATCATTGGCATTTTTAAACTTGAACATTGGCGGCATGCCACACTAAGCAACATTATTTTTATGGGCGGGCTGGCATTGGGTCGAATAGTAAGTATAATTGTAGATGGGATACCCTCTGTGGCATTTTTAATCGGTACGGTTGTAGAAACGCTGTTCATGCTATGGGGAGTACTCAATTTGAAAATCAATTATCCGTTTATTGCTAAAGCACGCTCACTACCCATAAAATGAAAAAAACACTCCTCCTTTTCTTGCTGACTTACGCTAGCGTTTGTTTTGGCCAAGCCACAAAATATTCTGCTGCTCAAGTCCAGGAAGATATTCGGTACCTCCATCAACAATTGAAAAAACACCACCCCAACTTGTACGTATATGCCAGCAAGGCACAGCTTGACTCTACCGTAGCAGCATTGATAAAAGAGGCAGATCACCCAATGAGCGAGCAGGAGCTATATGCCCACCTAACCCGCTTTTCGGCAATCATCAAGGATGGCCATACCCTTTTTTTTCCAAACGCTACCTCTCTGGAATACCACAACAATCAATCCTTGTTTTTTCCTTTTAAAGTGTTTTATCAAAATAGTAAATTGTATGTAGAGTTGAATTGTTCCTTGAATGATGAAGTTGCCAGCGGAACTGAAATTTTGAGCATTAACGGCCTTTCTGCGGAACAAGTCATCCAATTTTGTCTGGATCGGATGATGCGGGATGGGCACAATTTGAATTATCCGATCTGGATTTTGAATCAATATTTTGCGGAATACTACAGCTATTTTTACGGGCACCCCTCCGAGTTTTCACTTGAGCTTAAAACAAGTAGCGGCGAAAACCGCAGTGTCACTGTCGCGGCATTGCCCAAGGCGAAAATCCGGGAAATTCGCGCTGCACGTTTTCCCAATCGTCTAACTGCGCGGGGTTTGAACCAAGAACCTGGCACAGGAATCCTGCTAAAAATTGACATACTGCGAAGCATCGCCACCCTTTCTATCCGCGATTTTGACAGTGGTATTTTAAAAACGGTGTACCAACAGGATTTTAAAAAAACCATTGGCTACTTATTTGCCCAAATCAAACAGGCACAAATCAAACACTTGATCATCGACCTGCGCGGCAACCAGGGTGGCAACCTTGAGAATGGTACGTTTTTGCTGTCCCAGCTTTTACCAGAAAAATTCAGGGTCGTGGAGCAATTTAATGTGGTCAAAAATCCAGAGGCAGCTACTGAGCAAGAACGAAACGTCCTGAAAAAAGGCTGGGGAACCCAACTCAATCCGCCACAAGCCAAACCATTCCTCGGCCCCACGTATCTCCTGGTGGATGGCGGCAGTTTTTCCAATTCCGGCATTGTCAGTTCGGCTTTCCGGCATTACCAACGAGGCAAGATCATTGGGGAAGAAACGGGCGGCAACAAAAGTGTGATTTGTGGCTGGGAAGAAGCCGTCACCCTCCCCTATTCCAAAATTTCGGTGTCCATCCCCACCCGACAGTTCGTAATCCGGGAAAGGTTCAAAAATGACGGACACGGGGTGATTCCGGATTTTATGGTACGGCCTACGATCCTGGAATTGGCGGAAGGCAGAGATGAGGTTTGGGATTTTACGCTAAACCTGATTCAAAAGTAAGAGTATGTTGAAATATTTTTGTTTTAAGCGAAAATTAGACTGATTGGGGTTGGATGAGGTACGAAAAGCGGATTATATCCAGACAAACTGGGACAGAACAGCACACATGAGTATGATGGAGAAATACCGATCCGATCCTTACTGATATTAAGAAACCCTATCCTTCCAATAGTCTGGATTGCGTTTATCATGTGCCAGGGCGATCACGAATATCTGGTCTTGTTCAATTCTAAAGATTACTTTGTAGGGAAACTTCTTCACTCTTGCGCTTCTGAATTCACCATAAACGCAAGGAAAGCGCTCAGGAAACTTAGGAATAGAGTTCAATGCGGAAGTTAGCTGAATACGAAACTGATCGAAAGCTTGTCTGCTTCGTTCCTCGTACCAGGTCAAACAACTGTCGATTTCTACTTCAGCGAGGTTATGGTAGCTTAAATTCAACGCCAAATTTTTCTGTTAATTTTTTGGATAATTCTTCTCCAGAAACAAGCGTTGCCGTTCCGTCTGAAACCTCCTGCCAACGCCGATCAATTTCCGCCTCCCATTCGGGGGACAGATCATCCTCATCCGTTTCAACACCGATTAAGGCGAGAAATTCAGCCTGTTCAGCGTCGCTTAGGCTCGAATATTCTTTGACCAATGCTTCAATGCTCATATTTCTATTATAAATTTCACACTTTGTAGTGGGGCAAAAATAAGTGATCATTTTTCCTGAGCCAGAGGATTAGATAAGAC
>NZ_JBBAKG010000180.1:0-7249 GCF_040403615.1 Haliscomenobacter sp.
TCTTAAGCCTTCGGCAACTTCTTTCGATCTTCAGGCAAGCGCTTGAATTCCTTGCTGCCATTGACTTCCATGTTGAAGTCGTTGAGGTCGGTGTATTTGAATTTGCCTTCCAGGTTGAGCAAAAGGAAGTTTTTATCCCCTTTGATGATCATGATTAGGTCGGTGATCACTTCCTGGCTTTCCTTGATCATGAAGCGCACATGGGAATCGCCTTCCTTGAAATACGCCAAATCTTCAAATTTCTCCTGGCGCAATTGCTGCATCAATTGGTTGATGTCGTTGGCTTCGACTGGATTGTTTTCATCAAAATTCAACAGATGCAGGCTGGAGATGCTGCGCATGATGCGATTGGCTTCGTCATCATCGCTGCTCTTCGCTGCAATTTTGAGGAAAAGGCCTCCAATGTTGAGGTGGGTAGCTTGCTCGTGTTTTCCGAACTTGCGCATAAAATTGCTTACCACCGGGTTTTGGGCGTGCATAGCGCAGCCTAAGCCCAGCAATGCCAGGCAGAAGAGGATTTTTTTCATGATGTTTGGTCTAATGTGTGTTAGGTGAGTGATTTCAATGTGTCTTAGTATGACGCAAAAAATTACTTCCCGATTTTTTTAGAGGGTTTTGATTAGGAAGCTCACTTGAAATGAACCGTTCGACTTCCTAATCAAAACCCAAAATCAGGAAGTTAATTTTTCAGCGTTGCTTAGGCCCTCGGCAGGTTTTTGGCTTTGGCCTTTTCTTTCCAGTGCAGTTCTTTGAGGTAGTGATCAAGTACCTCGTTGATGTCTTTCATGCGCAGCCTCGTTTTGGCGCTAAACAGGGTGGTTTCACCGTCATCGCTGCCTACAATCAGCAATTCTTTGAGTCTGCCCTGCGTACCTTCCCGCACGAGGACGTTGAGGTCTGAATCTTTGTCGCGTACGTAAATGATGTCGCTGTAGTCCTTGTTGGCACGAAGGCTATTGACAAAACCGCTCAAATCCTCGCGGGTAATGCTTTGGGTGTTTTCGCTTTGCAACAAGCGAATTTTCCCCATCTTGCGGGCCAGGCGCAGCCAGGTACGGGTTTCTTCATCGCGGATGCTGTTATATACCAGCCCCGTTCCGATCCAGATCAGCCATCCCGGGATTTTGAAATTTTGCACTTCTTCCTGCTTTTTGAACTTGTGGTAAAATTCTGCCACCGAAGTTTGTGCTACCATAGTTGTGCTCAAACAAAGCAAGAACAAAGCGGAAGTGAAGATTGTGATTCTCATTTCTTCTCAATTTCCTTGGCCAAACGAGTGATTTTGTTCAAGTCCAATGAACCCATGAAACTCAGCAGTACAAATTCATCCTTACCGCTAGACAGCAGCAGCAATTCGCTGATCACATTGTTGGTTTCCTTGATGAGAAATTCCACGTTGTCGCCGTCTTTGTCGCGTACGGTCATCAATACCTCGTATTCCTTGGTGTTGATTTTGGCTTTTGCTTCTTTGTAAAACGCTTCTGGGGTCTCGTCGGTAGTCAGGATACGCAGCCCTTGCAGGTCTTTGGCCATTTCGAGTACGGCTTTGGCCTCGGCGTCATTCTCCATGTCCAAAACCTTGGTATCGATTTTACCAATCATTTGAAACAGCTTGGGGCTGATGTAGACCACGTTGAAGCGTTTGTCTTCCACGTAGCTGCTAAAGTATTTGTCAATGGCGCTGGCGCTGGTTTGCGCCATGCCTTGTAGCGTGGCCATCGCAAGGATAGCCAGGGTGAAAAAATGCTTGATTTTCATATTGATTGAGTTAAAAAAATGTCGGTAAAGTTGAAAAGTTGAATGCTTGAAAAGTTAGTTGAACACTTTGCCCATTTCTTCCATTTTGCCTAGACCTTCGCTGGCAATTTCGGTGCCTTCGTTTAGGCCGTTTGCTACGCGATGAAAGGCTTTGCGGGTGATTTCGTATGCTTCTTCCGGGGTTTTGGGCTCGTATTTTGACCAATCAATGACCTTGGTTTCTGCTTCGGCAACCAGCGGTTTGTCCACGGAATTGGAACGCAGCATCCACCATAACCCTCCAGCCACCAGCACAAACACCGCGGCTATCCTCAAAAGCCAGCTTACCTGAAGCCGGCGAATTTTTGGTTTTGCCTCACCAGGTTGCTGCTCAATTTCGCGCATTATTTTGGCTTCAAAATCATCATCAAGTCCAACCTCAAGTTCTTGATCCAGGAATTGAAACCAAGACTGATAAGCTTTGAAAGACTCAGGTAAATTTTCTTCCTGCAACAATTGTCGCAATTGAGCTTCTTCTTGCAGGCTGCTTTCGCCTGCAAAATATTTATCCAGCAATGATTGAATTTGCGTTTGATTCATGGTATTAAGCTTTTGGGGTTGGTACACTTAAAAAACTTTTCATGGCTTGCCGCGCCCGAAACAGGTTTATTTTTACCTGTGCCAAGGGCAATTCCAGTGCCTCTGCCACTTCCTGGTAGCTCATGCCTTCCACATCGCGGAGCTGCATGACCAGGCGTTGGTTTTCGGGCAAACGGGTCATTATTTTTTGCAAATTGCGCATGGTGTCCGAAGATTCGATTTTGGCATCGGGCAGTGGAGCAGCATCGGCCATATCCAGGCCTTCTTTCCATTCCTTCAGTCCAAATTTTGAATTGCGCAATTTATCGATGCATTGATTTTTGGTCATCCTGATTACCCAGGCTTCCAGGTTTTGTACCTCTGCCAAACGATCCTGTTGCTGCCAGAGCTTGATGAGCGCTTCCTGAACTAAATCTTCAGCCTCTTCGCGCTTGTTGAGCAAGCGCAAAGCCAGGCGGAACATCTTGTCCTTGAATGGCAGTACGGTGTTTTTAAATTCAGTTGGGTTCATAGATCCTTGGCATGGCACGGAATCGAAATGAAAGTACAATTCTGTTCCTAAACAACCGGAAGACGAAGCTGCGAAAAGAAAGTTACAAGGAAAGTGCATTTTTTTAAAAAAAACTTAAAATGGCGAGGGATACAAAAAACCATTTGGATGTACAGCGTTTTTCCTTGAAATTGCATCGTATTTTAGAAACCGTGTAGAGGATGAGTATTTTGAGCAAATTGCCCAGACTGAAAAAGATCGATGAGTTGGTGATTACCAGCTTTATTCCTCCATTTATTGTGGCTTTTTCGGTTTCCTTGTTTGTATTGTTGATGCAGATGCTCTGGATTTATATCGACGATCTGGCAGGGAAGGGATTGGGATTTTTCACCGTTGTGGAGTTGCTTTCTTACCGGGCGGTGAGTTTCGTACCTATGGCCTTGCCTTTGGGCATCTTGTTGTCTTCCGTGATGTTGATGGGAACCTTTGCCGAGCACTATGAATTGTCCAGCATGAAATCAGCGGGCTTGTCGCTGGTGCGCATCATGCGTCCAATGTTGGTTTTCTCTCTCTTTGTGGTGGCCTTTTCCTGGTATTGTTCGGATTATTTGATTCCTGCTGCCAACCTCAAATTTGGTTCCCGCATGTGGGACATCCAGCAAACCAAACCCGCCCTTCGCTTGGACGTTGGCGTTTTCAACGACGATTTTCAGGGTTTTACCATCCACATCGGTAAAAAAATGGGGGATGGTCGCACCATTAAAGACGTAACCATCTACGACCAAACCGAGTCCAATGCTGGAAAATATACCGTCATCACGGCCAAAGATGGCGAAATGTTTACCGCAGGAGATGGCGGAATATTCGTCATGCGCTTGCGCAATGGCTACCAATGCATCGAATCGAGGGGTTATCAATCCAGCAGTCAAAGCAAGTATCCGTTTATTCGAACAGGCTTCAAGCAATTCACCAAGATTTTTGACCTGTCCGAATTCACTACTTCGCGTACCAGCGAAGAATTGTTTAAGCAAAGCCGTCAAACCATGGATTCTAGGGCATTGCAAGCCTCTGCCGATTCTATGGCGCGAGACATAGACAAACGTACAGTAACCGCTGGAAACTATGTGGCCAATTACGTGTCTATCTTCAAAGTTGACAGCACTTATTTAAAAGAGGAATTGAAGAAAACCCAATTCAAGCCCATCGATCAAGCACCCAGTGGTGCTGGCCCTACCCCAATTTCTGTGGCTTCCCCCGTTAAAACGACTTTTGATTCCTCCCGCAGCATCAGTATGGGGCCGACTTTGATTAAGTCAAACATTCTCAACCGGGTCAAACCCATCTCGGTAGTCGTCCGGTTTGCCGAAACTTTCAGCGAAACCGATCGTGCATTATTGCGTGGGAAAGCAGAATCGGCAGTCAGAGGGATCCAAAACCAGACAATGAGCACAAGTTCCTCTCTGGATGCTACCAAAGAAAACCGGGTCAAGTTCATTTATGACTGGCAAACGAAATACAGCATTGCTGCGGTGAGCTTTATTTTTATGTTCATTGGCGCGCCGATGGGGGCCATTGTACGCAAAGGAGGCTTTGGATATCCCATGTTGGTCGCCATTGTATTTTTTATGCTTTTTGTGATTTTGACCATTTTCTGTCGCAAAATCGCAGAAACGTTTGTAGTTTCAGCTTATACTGCTGCCTGGATTCCCTGTATCATTTTGCTTCCGCTGGGCATATGGCTGACGTACAAAGCCATGAATGATCAACCTTTGAATCTGTTTTCAGGAGTGCGGTACTTCGTTATGGAATTGGTGAAAAAAATTCAACATGTTAAGACTGTTAAAGGATAATCCCTGGTTTTTCGGCGGATTTGCTGTATTCCTTTTGCTGGGAATTGCCCTGTTGTGGTATCCACAAGGTGATCTGCTGATTTGGCTCAATGATCACCGTACGCCATTCGCCGATGTTTTTTTTAAGAATTTTACCAAAGTTGGAGAAGGGTATGGCTATGGGGTCGTGTTTTTGGCTTTGTTGATTTACAAAAGGCGTGCGGCATGGGGAATTCCTTTGCTTGGCGTGGTAGTTACGCTGGTATCCTGGGCCACCAAATCGTTGTTTCAACATCCGCGGCCTTATTCTTTTTTTGAAGAAAAAGGGCTGCTGTCCACGCTGGAATTTATTCCTGGGGTTAGAATCAACAAAGGGCTAACCAGTTTTCCTTCTGGTCATACCATGGCTGCTTTTGCCTTGTTTTCTTTTTTAACTTTGTGTTTTCCTCGCAAACCCTGGTTGAGTATCCTTTGTTTTGCGGCAGCTTTATTGGTAGGTGTTTCGCGGATGTACTTGGTGCAACACTTTTTCACTGACGTATATTCAGGAGCCTTGCTTGGAATCAGTTTAGGCATACTGGCCTACCTTGGATTAAACCAAATCGAACAAAAAATTCAAACCAAAGTATAAGGGGCGATAAAAAAATAAGTGATTATTTTGCCAGAGGATTAGATAAGTAAACGTTTCATTTCAAGTGTCTTATCTAATCCTCTGGCTCAGGAAAAATGATCACTTATTTTTGCCCCACTACTAAGTTCCAAAATTTATTTATGCTATCTTCCCATTCTCTTTTTCATCGATAAATAAGGTTGAGTTTGCAAACTACGCCGAATGACCATGAATTTTTTGACTTGATGTCCACTGATGCTGAAAAAGCATTTGAATGGTTGTTCCGCAAGTACTTCAAAGAGTTGTGTCTGGTGGTATATCGGGTCGCCAATGATGAGCATTTGGCCCAGGATCTGGTTCAGGAAGTGCTTTATGAAATGTGGAGCAGGCGAAATACCCTGGTCATCACAAGTTCATTAAGAGCCTACCTCAAGCGGGCAGTCTTGAACCGAACCCTGAATCACCTGCGCAACAATCGGAAATGGTCTTTTGATGAACGACTGCCCGAAATCGCTGTACAGGAATCAGATACCCTGGATCAACTTCGTTCCGATGAAATTCAACGGGCAATTGATGGCGCAATTGATGAACTCCCAGAAAGATGCAGGATGGTTTTTGTGTTGAGCAGGTACGAGGAACTTTCTTACCGGGAAATCGCCACCGAATTGGGCATTGCCGAAAAAACGGTAGAGAACCAGGTCTCTAAAGCATTGAAATACTTACGGGAAAGGCTGCAGCCGTTGTTGAAAAATGGCCTCTTGATGCTGCTGATTTGGCATGGATGGTAAGCTCAATACCAATTTGTCAGCTATATGGCACAATTGAACCCTAAAAATAAAGCTACCGATAGGGGGATCTGATTTACTTTGTGTCTGGTGTTATATTCAACATTTGAAATCTTAAACTATACCTCAACACAACAGTTTGACCAATGGAGAAAAAGATTCAGTTTTTAGTTCGACAGTGGAAAGGAGAAGCCGCAGATCCGCAATCCGGGCAGGAATATCCCCTGAACGATGCGGATGTGTCTGAATACTCGAAACTTTGGGATAGGGCTGGCAACTACAAAGACAATGCTTTTGAACCAGATGTAGAGGCAAACTGGCAAAAGTTTAAAGCAAAAATTCAGACCGATCACCCTGAATCCGTTGATGCGCCTATCCGTCGCCTTTCTACCTACTGGCGGTATGCTGCTGCTGCAATTGTGTTGCTATTGGGTCTCTGGTTTGTATTTCAACCCAATGTTACTGGGCTTGAAGAGACCACGGTGGCTACCAACAACCAGCAAACCAAAAAAATTACCTTGCCCGATCGTTCTTTGGTATGGCTGAGCAAAAACAGTTCCATAATTTTTGATAAAAAACTGAAAAAGAACCATATACGTACCGTAAGGCTGCAAGGTGAGGCTTTTTTTGAAGTAAATGCCGATGCAGTACAACCTTTTCAAGTAGAAACGCCGCATGGCCTGATTGAAGCTTTAGGAACCAGTTTCAATGTACGTGCCCTCAGCGGCGAAGGACAAACAGAAGTGCAGGTTGTACGCGGTCTGGTGACTTTGAGGAAAAAAGAACGAGACAAAAAACTGGAAGTACCAGCAGAGTTTATCGGATACATTCAGGCTGACACCGGAAAACTCAGCAAAGAAATTGCCAATAGCAAAAATACATTTGCCTCTACCCAGGTTTGGCGCACCAATACCATCAACCTGGAAACACGCACTTTGGGCGAAGCACAAGAAATTTTGCGAAGGTATACCGATTACCGAATCGAATTTTCAAACCCGGGGATGGTCAATTGTATTGCAACCTGGACGCTCCAGCTGGACCAACCTGAGGAAAGCCTCCGCTTGTTGGAGAAGACTGGAATATTCCGCCTTCAGAAAACATCCAAGAGCAATTTCCGTTTGGTTGGAAAGGCTTGTCCTAAATAGATTTCAGTACTTAAATACAGGGCCAATTCTGTAACCCTGTTGTAAATCAGCTG
>NZ_JBBAKG010000181.1:0-7030 GCF_040403615.1 Haliscomenobacter sp.
GTTTACTCACCTAATTCTTTGGCAAAATGAATATTTATTTTTTTATCGCCCCTAATACAATACCCCCATCCAGGCCCTTTCGGCATGTTTTTGTTCAAAATCCAGCGTATACTGCGCCGCTTCTTCCTTGGTTGCAAATTCAGCCAGCACAATTCGGTACTTGAGTACCTCCCCAAAGTAGCGAATGCGCGCTTCTTTGATGCTATACTGATCCCGTGCACGTTTGAGCGTGCGCTGGGCATAATAATCGTTCAGGTCAAAATCGCCAATGAAAACGATGTAAGCACTTGGTTCACCTGCTTTGGGGATGGTACGGTTGGTTTTGTTTTCTATTTCGGTATTGATCAAGGTTTTTAATACAAATTCTGGAGCCGGTGGCATGGGGCGGTCTTCTTCCAGTTTTTCGCGAGAACTGGTGCTGGTACGAGTTTTGGTGCTCCCTTTTTCAGTGGTGCTAGTCAGGGCGTCATTGGTTTTTTCCATTGGTTTAGGATCGTTTTCCACCGTGCCGGATTCATTTGGTGCGGTTGTAGAATCCGTTGCTGGCATTTCTTTTGGAACTGTTACAGAAACTGTTGTAGTAGTATCCTTGGCTGGCGTTGGAACAGCAATACTTTTTTCGATTGAGGTTTCAATTTTCACCTCCTTAGTTGAAGCAAGTGATTTTGCGGGTTCGGAACTAGAATGGGAATCTTCTTCCATTGATTTCACCTTTGGTTTGAGCTGTTCTTGTTCTGCCAAAGCCAGGGCTTGAACATAATTTTCCAAATCAGTGCGTATTTGCAAATAAGCATTGCGAATGGGCAATGGGATAACTTTTCCAGATCCTAGAACGCTTTCGGCGGTTTCAAAGGCTTTGAAATCATCTAGGTAAGCTTCAGCAAATGAATTGAAATTGCCTTTGCGATAGGGGAGTGGCTTCAAAATGCGGTAGATCGATTCGGCAGTCTCGATTTTGCCATTGAACAAATTGGCGTGGGCCAAGCGCATCAAACTTAAACTATCCTGCTGGTCAGTGAATGCGGCGGATTCAAGGATGGGCAATGCTTCCTGGAAATGCCCGGTGCGCAACAATTCCCAAGGATTTTTTTGTTCAGTCGGGGAGCTGTTTTTATTTCCAGGTTGTTCTCTGGATGCAATTTCTGCTTTGTTTTGCTCGGCAATTTGGCGCTGCATGCGTTCTTTTTTGGCAGCCATTTCTTCATTGTAGCGCGCGCGTTGCAAGTCTTTCTCCAGGACTGACATTTTCTGAACTACTTCGTCTCGCCTTTGAATTGCTTTTTCCTTTATTTGTTGCAGGCTTTGAACCACTCGCTCGATGCGGGCGTCGGTTTCAAAAACCTTAGAAGGACAGGCCACCCTGGCTGCCCGATAGGATTTGATGGCTGCGAGAAAATTACCTGCTTGATAGAGGCTATCTCCCTTGAGGAGGATACCACTGTACATATCGCAGTGGTCTGACTGGGCAAAACAACTGGCAGTTGACAATATTCCAAGCATTAATGTACTTAAAATCGGTTTAAGAGCTTGCATGATTTTCAAGCGTTTGTTATGCATACTCAGATGCATCTTGTTCAGGGATAATTATTCACAAAACTTCTCAAATCCTTTTTGTAAAACGGGATACCCCTTCGCTTGGTAGCGATAATTCCACGTTGGATCGTTCCAAATTTTGCAATACTTTTTGCAAATGATTTCAAAAGAGTTTTGAATCTTTTGATCTTGTGTAGCCATCTTTCGACTTGAATTCAAAAGTTCGATTGCTTCTCCTATTCGAATCTGTGCCAGCGTATACTGCTCTGCCTCCATGCAAGTACGGACATCTTCGAGGTCACGTTCAAAACGATAAACATTGCTTTCTAACGTAGCCGTTTTTATCTTTTTGAACTTGGTAAGCATGAAAAATGAACTGAGCCCCAAACCCAAAAGAGAAATGAGCAGAATCCCTACAACAACATTCAATATATAAACTTTATTTCGAATATTCATAACACACTCATTTTATGGGTGAACGAATGTGAATACTCCTCCACTTGATGACTTGGCCAAGCTGCACAGCTGTGCCATTCTTCGCCTTTTACGAAAAGATATCGATAACTGATCATGAGAAAAATAGTTCTGAAATACGGAAATGGGATGACTAAATGGTAGGTAAGTAGAAAAGCCTTTTCAATAAAATTGTCTCAATAGCAGCGCTAAGTTATAAAGAGTACGCTAAATTGTAAAGCATCAGCGTTGTTTTGACAAAAAACAAGCAAAAGCGATGAAAAATACATTCAAAATCAGCACCTCAATGGCAAGCATGGCAATCGGATGCCTGGTTTTATTTTGTGCAGCTTTTACAATCCCTACGGAGTATTGCATCAAATGGGTAGACCTGGATACCCATAATTTCGGGGAAATTGAAAGTGGTAAATTAACGACTTGCTCGTTTACTTTTCGCAATTGCTCTGGAGATTCGGTTACGATTGCCAATGTACGACCTGCTTGTGGGTGTACTACTCCAGATTGGCGTACTGCTTCAATCCCTCCGGATTCAACGGCGGAGATTGGTATCGAATTCAGTTCGCGCAAATCGGGTTATTTTTACAAAATGATCAAAGTGTATTTTAAGGAGTTTCCACAAGCGGAACGGATTTATGTGGAAGGGACAGTGAAGTAGGTTTAAGTTTTGTATTCCAGCACTTAAGTTGAGAAAGTTTTCCCGTTTTTGACAATATTCTTTTAATTTAGCGTTTCGATAAACAAAACAACTTATGCCGTTGCGGGAAGAATTTCCAGAGCCTGGTTCGGATTACATGGGAGGTACCAGTGATGGATACGAGTATACCACCATTTTTGCGGGTTCACGCCTACAGACGAGCTATGATATGGTACGCCAATTCCTGAAAGAAGAGGGATATGGGGAAGTTCCCTTGCCCAAAGATGCCGAGGAGCTAAAACTGTTTCGCCTTCCCTCCCGAAACAAGCAATTGCTGATGTTTGAAGACAATGGCTACCTGCACAATCCCATCAAAATTCTTTTCCCTTACGATGGCCGCAATAAAAATACCCTGATTCTTTGCGTGTACAATGAGAATGATCCCCAGCATTTGCTGAAGTTTCATCGGATATTGGAGCGGAAGAATGGAGAGAAAGTGGGGAAGAAGACCGTAACCTCCGAGCAGATTTGAAATGAACCCAACCGAGGTAGGGTTCGTCATTTGCATCACCTTAGATTAAATTTCCAAATTCTTTTGGGGTTACTTGGAAGTTATACGCTTGCATATTTGTGTTCAAACCCTACCAAATCATACCAGGCACGGCTGTACAAGTTGTCTCCATGCAAAAGGTCTTCATGTTGTCCGGTGGCTCCGATTTGACCTTCTTCAACCACATAAATGCGATCGGCTGCTCGAGCTGTACGCAAGCGGTGGGTGAGTACTATAATGCCCAAATGATCTCGAAGTCGATCCAATAATTGCAGGACAAATAGTTCTGTATCGCGATCAAGGGCTGCGGTAGGCTCGTCTAGTAATAGCAATTCTGGTTGTCGATAAAGTGCCCTAGCCAATGCTACCAATTGTTTTTGGCCACCCGAAAGATTTACACCTTCTTCGCCCAGCAAGGTCGAATAACCATTGGGAAATTGGGCAAAATATTGATCAAACCCATAGTCCGTGAAAAATTGTTGCAGAGAATTGGCATCTTGAATCTCATCTCCTAGCAGAATATTGTCAAGGAGCGTGCCATTAAAGAGCTTGATATCTTGGGGGACAACGCCCAATTTTGACCGCCAATTTTCAAAACCCAATAAATCCAGATCGATGCCATTAATTTTAATCTGACCAGACTCAGCGGCATAAAATTTTTGCAGAATTTGCAGTAACGTACTCTTTCCGCATCCACTTTCCCCCAAGATGCTGATCCATTCTCCCCGGCGAACCTGAAAATTAATGTTTTCCAATAACCTTTTGCGACCAGGAAAACGGAAGGCCAATTCTTCAACCCGCAATTCTTCAAAGTGCTGAATGCTGGATTTAGGCTGTTCTGCTTCCAGCTCCAATTCATTTTCCAATGCTGCAAACTCATACATCCGGTCAAATGCTACCCTGGCTTCTTGCAGCATGAGATTGGCCGATGATAATTGGGCAGCTGAAGCAACAAGGGTAGCCGCCATTTGCAACAGGGCAATCAATCCTCCAGTACTCAAGCTACCTTGAAGGGTTTGCCAACCAGACCAGGCAATGACTCCCGCTAAGAAAAAGGTGCCAATAAATTCAACTACCAATCCAAAGCGCGCTCCTGTAATGCCCAATTGAAAAAGGGTTTGTTGGAAAACGCCAAAAATCCCCTGTGTAATCCGCGCAAATACATCCTGCCGATTGGTAATTTTGATTACACCTACGCCCTGTATACTATCGATGTAATGGCTTTCTGTAAAGGCATAAGCGGCCATAGTTTGGCGCTGTTTCTGTAAGATAGTCCCATGAAAACGCCAGATGATTCCAATAAACACAGGCAACCAAATCACTGCGGCCAGCCCTACTTGCCAACTGTATACAAACATAAAACCAAGGGCAGTCAACAAACTCAGCAAGTCAATCAATGCACTTCCCGCGAGGGCAGATACCGTACGCTGGATGCGTTGGGTATCGTTGAGCCTAGCGATCATGTCTCCGGTTTTTCTGTTGTCGAAAAAGGCTTTGGGCAGGTGTAATAAGGCTTGGTAAAAACTACCAGTGAGCCGCAGATTCATATCCCGACTTTGGCGCAACAATAGCACCTGCCTGAGGTATCCCAAACTTGCTCTGGCCAACAGCAGTACCAACAACAATCCTGTACCCAAAAACAATCGAAAGGCATCTTCTTTAGGGATGATTTGATCGATTAATTTTTGGGAAAAAAGCGCCAACGCCAGGCTCATTATGGAGGCGACCAGGCCCAGCGTAAGCGCAATTCCCAGGATTGGTAAATCTTCTTGTACTAAATTCCAAAACCAGATACGCTTGTTGATGCGTTGGGTATTGGCTTTAGGTAGTTTATCGCTTGGTTTGAGCAAAAGCAAGGCTTTGCTTTGCCAAACTTGGAGCAGTTCTTCTTTTTTCATCCATCTGGATGCTGGTTCAGCAGGGTCACTGATGAAAAAAGCTTGCTGCGCTTGATCGTACCCATAGCAAAGGATGAAATGGTGCAATCTTTCTTCTTTGACAACATGTAAAATGCATAGGTCTTGGCAGTCTTGCAAACTAGCCAGATCAGCCTCGTATCCATCCGCTTCAAAACCAACCTGCCGGGCAGCTTGCAACAAACCCAATAGGGTAGTTCCCTGGATAGAAGTACCGCTCCATTCCCGCAGACGTTCCAAAGGGACAGAAGCAAAACTGTAGCGCAACGCACCAAGGAGGCAAGCTGGACCACAATCGCTTTGATCGTGTTGAAGTTGGTGAGCTTTAACGGCCAGTTTCTGATTCATTGTTGAGGTATTTGAGGAGTGCGGAGGGTTTGGTTTCACCACGGTAGTTCTTTAGCAATTTTCCATTTTCGTCGTAAATCAACACAGCTGGTACTGCGCTGCTGCCAAAAACTTGCCGAAATACGCTGGCGGTATCAGTCATCCAATGAATATTGGGGAGGTTTTCCAGTTTGTTAACTTTTGCGAACTTACGAATTGTAGGAGCATCAGCTTCGCTGATCCAAATCAATTGTGCTGCACCAAAGGCATTAATGTTGGTTTGAATGGCTTTTGCCTCGTAGCTGCAATGCTCGCAATCGGGGTGGAAATGAAAAATGAAGGTTTTCTGACCCGGGTGAGAATAACTCATTTTGTCCAAAGCAAGAAAAGGGAGTTTGTTGGGCATTTGTGAGATTTGGCTAGCTACACGTTGTTTTTCCTCATGAGCACTCAGTGTTTTCCGAATGAGGATAAACCCGGTAGCACTGACCAGTGTAGCGAATAGAAAGAGGAGGAGGAGCCTCAATTTTATTTTGGTTGTAGTCATTGTTTTGAGTTTTGGTTTTGCCAATGGAAATAAGAAAATAAGGTAAAAACTAATGTAAACAGTAGTTTTGCTAATTTGAACCATTCATTTTTGCTTATTGGTTCGCTTTCCATATACATTAGGTTTTGTGCATTGCGCTTTTAAAAAGTAAGACTTAAGACAAGCGGAATCGAAATTCTTGATCAAAAGCGATCAGTTTATTCCTACAAAATCTAATAAAAGGAGAGGTATTTGTTTGGCAAATGCTTTTAACCTAGAAAATAACGAACCCCTAAAAACACTACAATGAAACCGAGTACTGCAAAAATTATCATGATCAGTTTTGTGTTGGTTTGCTTTTTCATGACTTGTTTTTTAGATTATTCAAAATGACTTGAATCTTGATTGGGTGCAATTCAAAATATCGCGTAAAAAAAAATTATTCTAAAAAATCCTTGGCTATGCTGTTTCTCGAATAGAGTTAAACATATTTAGGGAAATACCGTGATGCAGACTCAGGTTTTGTGCAAATGTGCTATAAATGCCCTGATTTTATAGGGTTTCGCTGAAACGATTTGCACAAAACTTCACTCCGCGAGGTACAAAATGCGACAATTTGAATTACACCCATGTCCAATCCAGTAAACTGGACAGTTAATTCTTTTTCCTAGTTAGCAACAGGTTATTACCTATTTGTCTGGTTTCTAGTCCTGTTTTTCTGAATCCACATGTAAATAAAAAACATAATCCAAATTATACCCGTACCTAAATAGGCATTTTCAAGCCATCTAGGGGGGCTATAATGATCCCCGTTATTATACATTAGATATATATAGTAAAAGATCATAATCAAACTTCCTGAAAGCAAGGTTAGAAAAAAGTTCCTCATCATTGTTTATTATTTTGAAAGCCATCAATACAAGAACTCTGCCGATAATTTGATCACACATCATTCTGTGTCAGGTTTTGTTAATTCCATTTTGGTGAAAACCTTATGAAATCTGAGTTTTGAAAACTCATTTGCACAAACCATAGTGTTTTACAATAATAACATGTCTAAATTTTTAGGG
>NZ_JBBAKG010000182.1:0-4814 GCF_040403615.1 Haliscomenobacter sp.
GTTTACCGGTCTCTATATTTTGACAGGCTCACAAACACAATTTACTGAGGCAGAAACTGCTAAGTGGCTCAATGTCGCATCAACCATGGCACAGCGCTTACAAGTTAAATCTGGTTAGAAAAACCCTATGGAAGTCCTTTACCCAGAGGTCATGAAGAGGAATTATTGAGCCATGAAGCTTCTAATCGACTGGGATGGTGGATCGACGGTCATCAATCCCGGTAAACCCTTCACAATCGGAAGAGATAAATCAGCTGATATTCAGGTGATGGGTTCAAAGGTTTCAAGAACTCATCTTCGCCTTGAATTTGATGGCAATCATTGGAATGCAGTTGATCTTGACTCTTCAAACGGAACCTTTTTGAATGGAAAAGCTGTTAGAGAATTTGCAATCACTGAACTGATCTCAATCTTTTTAGGTGGAGACAATGGCCAGGAAATTCGGTTACATCCACTGGAATTGGGAAAAAAGAAGAGTAAAGAGCCGTTAAAGAAAGCCCCTATTCAAAAGGGTGATCGAACACTTGTCGCTTCAGTTCTAGAGAACTACCCAGCTTCATATGATGATCAGACATCTCGAATTCGTTTGCAGCAACGTATTCGTATTGGGCGTGATGCTGCAAATGATTGGCAGATTGAGGATTTAACAGTTTCACGTTTTCATGCTGAAGTGGTTCAGAATGACAGCGGAGGTTTTGATCTAGTTGATCTTCGCTCTTCAAATGGTTCCTTCATAAATGGTCAGCAAATTAAGCGCCGTGAAATTGAAATTGGGGATCTGATCTCAATTGGTGGCGCGACCCGACGGTTCACCTCAGATGGCTTGGATTCTCCTGTTGGCATAGATGGCGTTGATGTTGTTGCAAAGGATCTTCATTTTTCTGTTGGCGATAGACAACTACTAAAGGATATTAACTTTCACTTAGGCCCACGCTCTTTAACAGCAATTGTTGGACCATCGGGTGCTGGAAAATCAACGCTATTAAATGCAATCACTGGGCGCACAACACCAACAGAGGGACAAATTCTTATAGGTGGCCGTGATCTTCATAAAGAGTTCGGGGACTTGCGCCAAAGAATCGGACTAGTTCCACAGGCAGATATTTTGCACACCCGCTTAACCGTTAAGCAGGCGCTAAATTACGGTGCTGCGCTTCGTTTTCCCAGTGAAACATCTAAAGCTGAAAGACAGGCACGTGTTGAAGAGGTAATGGAGAAACTTGAACTAACTCCCCGTGCAGATTTGAGAATTGATAAATTATCTGGAGGTCAAAGAAAGCGAGCCAGTATTGGTCTTGAACTACTTACTAAGCCTTCAATTCTTGTCCTTGATGAGCCCACTTCAGGCTTGGATCCTGGTTTAGATGCTCACGTAATGGAAACACTTCGAAAGCTTGCAGATGATGGTCAAACAGTTGTCCTTGTTACACACTCTGTAGATAACTTGAACTTCTGTGACAACGTCGTCCTTTTGGCATCTGGTGGTCGAATTGCATATGCAGGGCCTTCATCGACTGTCTTTACCGCCCTTGGAAAGAACAACTGGGCTGAGGTTTTCAGAATGTTGTCTAGCCCAGAAGCGCTGTTGCTATCAAACAAAAAGCGTTCAGGAGTTATCTCTCCAAGCACTGAGCTTTCGCAAGAGAAGGTAAAGAAGCAATCGTGGGTCCGACAGCTATTAACTCTTAGTGCAAGATATCTGCGAGTCATATCTTCTGATCGTTATTACCTAGGCTTACTAGCTGCAATTCCTATTTTAATTGGTTTGATTTGCTATGCCACAGCTGGTGATTTAGGACTTGGCCCAGGGTTACCTGGTGCGAATGGCAAATTTTTTAATCCAAGTGCCCGTTCAAATCTAATGATCCTTATTTTGGGAACGGTGTTTATTGGGCTTTCAACATCGGTTCAAGAGATTATTAAAGAAGACCCTATTCGCCTGCGCGAAAAGAGTGTTGGAATTAGATCAGGAACATATCTGATGTCAAAGGTTCTGATCCTAGGAATTGCAACAACAATTCAATCAGTAATTTTTGCCTCAATTTTGTTATTTAACCGCCCCGTTCCGGAAAAAGGTCTCTTTATCGGAAGTTCATATCTTGAAATCTTGTTCTTAACTGTTGCACTTGGCTTTGCTTCAATGTGTTTAGGTTTGCTAGTTTCAAGTATTTTGAGCTCACCTGAACAAGCAATGCCAATTCTTGTGGGCTTAACAATGGCGCAAGTAGTTCTATCAGGTGCCTTGCCTGGAAAGAATGAAGGCATCATCGATCTGATCTCACCATTAGTGCCAAGTTATTGGTCAATGAACGCATTTTCTGCATCAGTGAATTTGATAGATCTATCTGTCATTTCTGATCCTGATTTAAGGGGTCGCTGGGAGCCAATTGTCGAAACCCTGACCCAAGGATCCTCCATTGTCTTTGGGATGTCTCTTCTCTTCCTTGCAACCTGCTATCTGGTCCTGTCAAGAAAGCGTTAACACCTCTTGCTTATTAGGGTGAAACACTTCGTTTTGCCCCATATTTGCTTGAATCCATTGAGTATTTTTGATTGCCTGCTTGTCGGGATGGCAGACTAAGCACATGGAGCGGTTAAGAAGCGGTGACCCCGAGCAGATCGGGCCTTGGCAGATTGTCAATCGCCTTGGCTCAGGTGGCATGGGCATCGTCTATATGGGCACAAATGGAACACACGCTGCCGCTATTAAAGTTGTTCGTGAATTTCTCTTAGAAGATCCAGCAAGTCGAACTCGACTAGAGCGAGAGGTTGACACTTTACTTCGCGTTAAAAGTGAGTTTGTTGCCGAGATAGTTGGCTCCGATATCAATGGAAATCCAGCATGGATTGCAACTAATTACGTGGATGGTCCAAGCTTAAAGTTATTGATAGAAAAAGAAGGTCCACTCCCAGAAGATCAGTGGATAGATTTTGCTAGAGGCTTTCTATCTGCACTCGTATCTGTTCACTCAGTAGGTGTTGTGCATCGAGACATAAAGCCATCAAACATATTGATTACAAAAAGTGGTCCAAAACTAATTGACTTTGGAATCTCTTTTGTTAATGATGCCACTTCCTTGACCGGCACAGGAATGGTTGCTGGCACACCAGCGTGGCTAGCACCTGAGCAATTCTTAGGAAAAGAAATCACCACATCTGTAGATAATTTTGCAGCCGGTTCAACGCTCATGTTTGCAGCAACAGGTAAAACACCGTGGGGTGCTGATGATTCTTCAGTTGGCGCAGTCATGCACACCATTTTGATGGTAGAGCCTGACACTTCAGCATTGTCAGATTTTCAAATCGATATTATTACGCCACTGTTGATAAAAGATGCACAGTCGCGTAAGACCGCTTCCCAGATGCTTAAAAGACTTAATGATGGACCAAAGAAGTTATCGCTAGGTTCGAAAAAAGAGCAAAAGCAACAGGAAGCCACGGCTCAAAATTCATTCTTAGAAAAGACTAGAAAACAAGATATTGAGGATAAAAAGGCAAAGCAGGATGCCCTCAGTAAGCAGATTGAGGATGAAAAGCTCGCACAAGAGAGGCAAGTTTTAGATGCCGCAAGAAAGCTTGCAAAAGATCAGGATTTAGCTAAAAAGGCTGAAGAGAAACTTCAGAAAAAAACAGCCGAGGAAAATGCAAAGCAAGCAAAAAGAGAGCTTAAATCTGCAGCAAAAACTTCTTCTGGACCAAAGACAGGTGCTGGCACATCCAGCGGTAGTAAAAAGCAAGTGCCGGTCCTAATTGTTGCGGGGTTAGTCGCACTGAGCATTGCTGCTTACTTTATTTTTGCAGGATCAAAATCTCCTGAAGGTCAGGTTGCTGGAGGTTCAGAGAAGCTGCCTGCTTACACCTGGTCTGCATTGATTTCTGGTGAGACTGAAGCAACCACAGGAGATGGAACTACTTTCGAATTTTATGTTTGCGACCAGTATGTCGTTGGATCTTCATTGAAAGTTGAAAGTATTTCTCCTCGTCCAGCCGATGCTGGTCCAATAAAAGCTAAAGTAATTAAAGGTGATGCACGTTGCGGTACCGAGTTTGACACCATTGTTGTTAGCGGAAGAGAAGCAAAGCAACCTGGTTCAATCAATTACTTTGTTGCCGGAAAGACGGCTACAAACTTAGATTTAAGATATGACTTTTCTGTAACTATTTTGTCAAATTAGTAAAAACAAGAAGTTTCTAGAGTTAGAACTTCTATTTCTTGTAACCAGGTGGGCACTGTTTTCCAACAAAGACTTTAACTATTGAGCCTTTTTTGCAAGTTACCTTTCCTGATTTCTTCGCTTTTGCAGCAGCAGCTTTTGCAGCAGCAGCTTTTGCAGCAGCAGCTTTTGCAGCAGCAGCTTTTGCAGCAGCAGCTTTTGAATCTGCTTCTTGTTTAGCTTTCAGATCTGCTACAGCCTTAGCATCTGCCTCTTGTTTTGCTCTCAGATCCGCAGTTACCTTCGCATCTGCCTCTTGTTTAGCTCTTAAATCTGCGGCGGCCTTTGCATCTGCGGCTGCTTTTACATCAGCCTCTAGTTTGGCTCTTAAATCTGCTGCAGCCTTTGTATCTGCTTCCAATTTAGCTCTCAGATCTGCAGCAACCTTGGCGTCAGCTTCTTGTTTAGCTTTCAGATCCGCAGCAGCTTTTGCATCTGCTTCTTGTTTAGCCTTCAGAGCAGCAGCAGCCTTTGCATCTGCTTCCTGCTTTGCTTTCAGATCTGCAGCAGCCTTTGCATCTGCTTCTTGTTTAGCCTTCAGATCCGCAGCAGCCTTTGCATCTGCTTCCTGCTTTGCTTTCAGATCTGCAGCAGCCTTTG
>NZ_JBBAKG010000182.1:4914-6970 GCF_040403615.1 Haliscomenobacter sp.
CATCTGCTTCCTGCTTGGTCTTTAAATCCGCGGCAGCCTTCGCATCTGCAGCATTTTTTTCATTTTGTAAGAACGCTAACCAACCACGGGCGTCATCTGTTGAAAACTCTGCTGCATTAAAGGCGTCGGTCGCAGCGCCAAGTGCATCTTTAAACTCTGCACAGATGTCCTGCAAAATTATTGATTCCTCTGTGTTTGTCACATCGCTATTTACGATTGAACAGGCCGAGTCTTCAATAGCAACTAACTCATCCAAACTTTGTGAGTGCACAAGTAGTTTGCTATCTAGTGTGCCCAGTTGGGCCGTAAAAGCTGGTAAAGGTGAAAAGGATTCTGCGTCAAGGGCATCTTGGATAGCGGCATTTAATGCATCTAACAACTCAAGATGGGCATTAAGACCGTCATTTAGCTTATTACTTCTATCGGTATAGCTAACGAATTGAACTATTGTGACGTTAACTCCCTCGGCTACTGGCGAAATGTTGTACCAAGGAAAACTGGCTATGATTTCGGCAGCACTCTCTTTTGTTCTCCCAAGTGTCTGCGTTAACTTTATCGAGCCAGATTTAATTTCAAAGCCATGAAAAATTTGTTTGATATTATCGCCGTATCGATCGAATCCAAATCGGTGGCCATAGACTGAAGTGCCCCAGAAGCCGTCTATGCAGTTAAGCATTTGTTTTCGGGTTGTTACACCGGTTGCAATGCAGTAAAGCAATACATTTGTCGCATCTATAGATTCAGCTGCATACGCTCCAGATGGTTTCCCCACAAGAAGACGAAAACTGCTTTCTAAGTCTGCATTAATCCCAGACAGAGGAGCAGTCCCAGCAGATAGCCTGACTCCTTCTAAAACAGAACTAGTTGCGTAATCGAAAATTGACGAGTAATTAACTCCGTCCCCTCCGGCTAAAATACCCTTATACCCAGAATTCCTTAGTTGGGTGTAGAGAGTTGCTGCTTGCGGAGTGTAACCGGTGTAAATAACAACATTTGCGGCGGATGATTTAACAGTATTTACAGTCCCCGACCAGTCAATGATGCCTGCCGCACTAGTTCCTACCGAAACTGTCGCAACAATGTTTTGTGAGCTTGCAGAAGATCTAATACTTTGCGAAAGACTTACACCGTAAGCTGATTTATCATCAACGATTACTACTTTAGGTACTGAGACGCCTTGAGTAGCAATCTTGTACAGGGAAGGACCTTCAATTTTGTCCAGTGAGGGTATTCGATGGAATATAGGGAATCCGATTGCACCTTGTGCTGGATCAGTCATCGATACACGAGTTGCAGACGGGGAAATCATCGCAAGGTTTTGTGCCTTATAAAAAGGCATAGAGGCGATTGCTGCGCCCGAATAACTAGGCCCAACTATGCCAAGAATAGTTGGTATGGCAGCAAAGGTTGGGGCAATTTTTTGGGCAATTGCCGGGTCGCCCTGATCATCAATTAGTACGACTGAAACATTAAACACTCCACGAAACCGCTTATTAAATTGTTGAATAGCGTACTTAACGCCATCTAATTGGTCATTTCCAAGCGAAGCCTCAGGACCCGAGAGTGGACCTTGGAATGCGATGCGTATATTTCTTTCTACTCCCACCGCGGATTCCATCGGGGAAATTTGAAAAATCAAAATGAGGGATAGCCAAGAATAACCAGCACGCTTCTTGAAACTGAATCTAGGCATTTTCAAATTGTACAGGAGGGCAGTTTCTATGGTGAATACCCTCAAAACTGAGCCTGAATCAACCCCATCTAGCTGTCTGCTGATTTACGCAGAGGCTAGAAAAAGTCTTTAAGCAAACAGCGCATTGAGACTTTCAACCTCTTCGCTTGTTAAGTGAATAACCTGAACAATCTCTTCTAGCTGGGCAACGGTGCGGGCAGATGAGATAGGTGCGCTGACCGTTGGTTGGGAACGCAGCCAGGCTAATGCAATTGCAGATAACGGTGCATTGTTATGGGCAGCTGAGATCTCATCCATTGCAGCAAGAACTGCATAATTCTTATCATTTGCATGCTCTCTTGCACCTGCTGCTCGCTTTGAATC
>NZ_JBBAKG010000183.1:0-6779 GCF_040403615.1 Haliscomenobacter sp.
TGAAAGGAAGAATTTATTTTGAAATGAATAAGTCCGATAGTGCCATCCTTGTTTTGAATGAGGCTATTGGGATTGCAAAACAGGGAAACTACGATCGGGTTGAAGCTATTGCGGAAGAGGGTTTAGCCAGAATTTATATGAATACCAAGCAGTATGGGTTGGCCATGCAACATTACCGGAGGTATTCTTCCTGGAGCCTTGCACGTGCAAAACCAAAGACTCAGGTTGAAACCTGCCTTCAACTTGTGCAAATTTATACCCGAAAATTGGAACCGGATAGCATCCTTTACTACCTGCGCCGGGGCATTGGCATTGCTGAAGGAAGAGATTTTCCAGTTCTGAAATACAAGCTTTTTCAGATGGCTGGCTTGATTTGGAACAACATGAATCGACCAGATTCGGCATTGCATTATTACCGCAAAAATCTGGCATTGCTGGATCGCTCCCCCGTGGTGGATCGAAAAATTTTTGTGTACGTATGCATGGCTCATGTTTTTTTGGACAACCACAACCCTCAACGTGCCAGGAAGTACCTTCTTGATGCACAACGCCTGCTGAAATCAGCTGAATCCGCATTTCCCAAAGCCATGCTGCGGTATTACGAAGGCTTGACCCTAATCGTAGAAAAAAAGGAAAATGCAGCAGTTCCTGTTTTGGAACAAGCATTAAGTGCGTACAAAAAACTACCATATCCAAAACGACATCGGGTAATGCAAGCCCGCTGTTTGAGGTCATTGGCCGAAGCCTACCACGTTTTGGGGGAAAATGAAAAAGCACTTGAATATTTAAGATTGTCTAAATCCATGAATTTGAAGGTGTTTCAAAGGTACAACGAGCTACAAAGCGAATTGATGGAAGCGGCTATTCTCAGTGATCAAGATGCCATTCGTGCTTCAGACGAGTTGTTGTTGGAAAACCTGGTTTGGGCCAAAAAATCCTACAACCTCAATTACCAGATGGCGTTGTACGAAACCCTAGCGGCCAATGAGCGAAAAAAGAAAAACTACGCCCAAGCCATCGCTTACCTGGACAAAGTTAAAGCATTGGAGCAGGAGCTTGATCCTATCCTTCAGGCAAGTAGGCTCAACAACAATGAGACCCAATTGGAAGTGGCGGAGCACCAAAAATCCATAGGTGAATTAAAGAACCTCAATCAGCAAAAAGGACTTCACCTGGAAAATACGCGGAGGTGGATTTTGTGGTTATTGGGAGGATTATTGATGTTGTCGCTGGCAACCTTTGCCATATTGCGCAGCAAGCGCCGCTTGTCAACCGAAAAACGGGCACTTTCCGTAGCCTTGCAAGAAAAAGAACTCCTGCTTAGAGAAATCCACCATCGGGTCAAAAACAACATGCAAGTCATTTCTTCCTTGCTCAATTTGCAAGCGCGAAGTGTACAAGATCCGGTGGCGCTCAAAGTCATGAGAGAGGGGCGCGATCGGGTGCGCTCGATGGCACTCATTCACCAAACCCTTTATCAGAACAACGATTTTAGCACCGTCGAAACCAAAGACTATTTCCTCAAACTGGCCGAAAGCCTTTTCCATACCTACAATATCGATCAGGATAGGGTACAGTTGATCGCCCAAATTGAACCCCTTAAATTCAATGTCGACATTATGATTTCCTTGGGGCTGATTCTCAATGAATTGATCAGCAATACCTTGAAGTATGCGTTCCCGGATGAGCAAATGGGTGTAGTTCGGATTTCCCTTTCCACCAATGAGGACAACGTTGAGTTAAAAGTGGAGGACAATGGTGTCGGATTTCCTGTTAACTTTGCCCCGGATGCTGCGCGTTCCATCGGCTTTTCATTGATCAATGCCTTTACCCAAAAGTTGGGCGGATCATTGCAACTTGCCAATGCTGAAACAGGAGCCCACGCAAGATTGATTTTTCCGCTTAGGGCCGGATTTTAAATAAAGTTACAAAGTTGACTCGGCTATTTTTTGATTTGGTAAGGCGCGAGGAAGGCGCATAGCCAGCCTACGCAACTGACGAGTAACGCAGCAAAATCAAAAAAGAGCCCAGTCAGAATGTAACTTTATTTAAATTCCGGCCCTAAACAATGCGGCATGAGTAAATTTTCAATATTGATCGTAGAGGACGAACCCTTGATCGCCCACGATTTGGAAGCAGCTTTGAATAATCTGGATTATTCGGTATGTGGCCTCGCATACAATCCTGTCATGGCTTTGGATAAACTGGCCCAACAACAAGCAGATCTGGTCATTCTGGATGTTCATCTTGGCTCAGGTCAGGCAGACGGAATTTCGATTGGTCAAGTGATCCATGACAAATACCATTTGCCTTTCATTTACCTCACTTCATTTACCGACCGTGCGACCTTGGATCGGGCCAAGCAAACCTTCCCCATGGCCTATCTGGTCAAACCTTTTGAAGAAGACGAACTGTTTCGCACCCTTGAAATTGCCCTCTTCACCTATAGTCGCCTCCATCCACGCAACAACAATGACCTACAACGCTTCAACGCCAAATTGGAAGATCCGCTCAGTCCCAAAGAAATGGAAGTATTGGCCGATTTGTTGGCCTGCTTGACCAATCGCCAGATCGCTGAAAAACACTTCCTCAGCGTGAACACCATCGGGACGCACGTCAAGAATATTTTTTCAAAATGTAAAGTGAACGGCAGAATGGAATTGTTGACAGCAGTACAGGGGTGAAATTACCTCAGCCATTCTTGCAGAAAGATTTCCAGTACTTCAAAACAAATGCGCAAAAACCCAGGGATCAAAAACATGCCCACCCAGTAGCCCCAACGGTACCAGCCAGTGTGTAGCGGGGCATAGTAATGCCTGCCAGAAAACAAGCCAATAATTCCATTCTGCACGGCAAAAAATCCATGCTTGACACCGCCCCAAAAACCATACGTCACGGGTGGATCAATCCAGGCTGTATAGGCAGCCAATAAGAACATGATGGCAACTAACGTGAAAAGAAACAGGATATAAAGGCGTTGAGCAGGTGTAAACATAGGTTGACATAGATTTGAAGCAATGCTCAAAATTAGGAAGGTTTGTCAAGTCTGGGATCACCCAAACAGGTGATTGTTGAAAACTCATTTTCTAACAATTCAACGAACAACATTTTAAATAAGTTTGTTATTAAAATTACATCTTTTCGTTCAATTAAAAAGCAAGTTATATGCAACGCAGTACTACCTTTTCTCAGCTGTTTATTGCATTAATTTTAATGATTTCTTGCGCTAAAAAAGAGGAGACGGAAGTTTTGTCCCCCCAAGACACCATCGAACTGAAACTGATTAAGGAGCTAGAAGCAAGCCTTTTGCCACTGGCTGGTGCAGATCCTAGCTTACCAGGAACAGATTTATCTTTTTTTTCACCCTTGGGGCAAGCTAAAATTGTAGGTATGGGTGAAGCAACCCACGGTACCCGGGAATTTTTTCAAATGAAACACCGCTTGTTCCAATACCTCGTAGAAAAACATGGTTTCCGCATTTTTGCTTTTGAATATGATTTTGGTGCTTGTTTGATTCTTGACGAAATGTTGCAAACTGGACAAGGCAGTATGAGGGATTACATGCAGCAGTCCATGGGATTTTGGACATGGCGTACGGAGGAAGTGCTGCAGTTTTTTCAATGGATGCAGGATTACAACCGCAACAAACCCGTAGACCAAAAAATCCACGTGGTAGGTGTTGATTGCCAAATGATGCAGTACGGCATCCCACAACTGGTCAAAATGCTTCAACAATACGATCCCAATTATGCCAAAAGTGTCAACGAACGTTTGGGGAGTCTTGCCAAAAACAGTCTTTATCCCGGTGCAACTTTTTCCACCATCCAATCTTTACGGAGTCCTGTTTTGCCTAAACTCAATGAAGTGGGACGCGAATTACAAGAACGCGCTAACAACATTGCCAAAGCTACTTCTCCAGCCTACAACCAACAGATTCAACATTTGTTTCAAACCCTCACTCAAGCCGAAATAGTGCAATACAGTTTGGTCATTACCCCTGACAACGGCATTATTTTTCGTGAAAAATACATGTCGGACAATACCTCCTGGATTTTTGAGCAATACGGGAATGTAAAAATTGCCTTATGGGCACACAATGAACATGTGGCCAATAATGACCGCTATTCCAACATAAGCACACCTTCGCAAGGTGGGCACCTGCGCAACAAATATGGCAACGAATACCAGGTAGTTGGTTTCAGCAAAGCAAGTGGCCAGTTTTCAGTGGTTAATTTAACGAGCAAACGTTTGGAAACCATGACCGTCAGTGCACCTTTAAAGCCCTCCATCAATTATTTATTCTCCTTGGCCAAAGAAAAAAACTATGTCTTGAAAATTAGCGATTTACAGGCAAAGCCCAATTGGCAACAGCATCTTGCCAGCCCACAACCTTTTTTGTCTATTGGGGCAGGCTTTGATGCCTCCCAAGTGGATGCCTTTTTTCGTGCCATTCCCCTTGATCGGTACTATAATTTTGTCATTCATTTCAACCAAACCACTGCCACAAAATTATTGTAGCGCAATTTGTAGTGTCTGGTAGCTACCATTTCAAGGATGACCCATCGATCATTCCCACCCAATTTTCTAAATTCCAACCCCAATAATATAATCATCAGGCTACCTGATGACATGATTTGTATATTGCAAGCAGTTTAAAAAATCAAAGTCATGCAAAAACTCTGCACTACATTTATCCTCCTGATCAGCTCAATTTTCGTTTTTGCGCAGCAAAAATGGACCGAAAAACAAATAGAAAATTTCGCCTTGATTAACCAAAGGGGCAAGACCCTGGCCTATTCTCCTTCTTCAGGCATGAAAATACTCACCGTAAACGATCTGGCCTTTAAAGACCTCAACAAAAACGGCCAGCTCGATCCTTACGAAGACTGGCGCCTGCCCGCCGATGCCCGCGCCAAAGACCTGGCCTCCAAAATGAGCATAGAACAAATTGCTGGTTTGATGCTGTACAGCCGCCACCAATCCCTTCCAGCACGCTCAGGTGGCTATTTTGCTGGTACCTACAAAGGCAAACCTTTCCAAGAAAGTGGGGCCAAACCGGAAGACCTGAGCGACCAACAAATCGAGTTTTTAATCAAAGATAACTTGCGGCACGTACTCATCACCACGGTGCAATCTCCCGAAATTGCCGCAAGGTGGAACAACAACATGCAGGCCTTGGTAGAAGGAACTGGCTTGGGCATTCCTGCCAACAACAGCTCTGACCCTCGCCACGGCACCGTTGCCAACGCGGAATACAACGCTGCGGCTGGTGGTGCTATTTCGATGTGGCCGAGTTCGCTGGGCATGGCTGCAACCTTTGATCCAATCCTCGTAACGCGTTTTGGCCAAATTGCCGCTACAGAATACCGGGCCTTGGGCATCACTACTGCCCTTTCGCCTCAGGTTGACATTGCTACCGATCCTCGTTGGAGCCGCACCAGCGGTACCTTTGGAGAAGACCCCTACCTTGCTGCTGCGATGGCCAGTGCCTATTGCAATGGGTTTCAAACCTCTACTGGATATGGTGCCGACCCAGACGGCTGGGGAATGTACAGTGTAAACGCCATGGTAAAACACTGGCCGGGTGGAGGCTCAGGCGAAGCTGGCCGCGACGCACATTATGCAATCGGTAAGTTTGCAGTATACCCTGGAAAACAATTCAAAACCCATTTTATCCCCTTCACCGAAGGTGCCTTCAAATTGCAGGGTAAAACCATGATGGCCTCGGCCATCATGCCTTATTACACCATTTCCTGGGACCAGGATACCAAGAACAAAGAGAACGTGGGCAACAGTTACAACCGCTACATCATCCAGGATTTGTTGCGCGACAAATACAAATTCGATGGCGTAGCCTGCACCGACTGGGGCATCACTGGAGACGAAACTGTCCTGGACAATTTAACTGCTGGCAAACCCTGGGGCGTCGAAAAACTAAGCTTAGCCGAACGCCATTACAAAATTTTGATGGCCGGAGTAGATCAATTTGGCGGCAACAACGAAGCCAAACCCATCATTGAAGCTTATGCCATTGGGAGCAAAGAACATGGGAAAGCCTGGATGCGTGCCCGCATGGAACAATCCGCTGTACGTTTGTTGAAGAATATCTTCCGGGTGGGTTTGTTTGAGTTTCCTTACGTAGTTCCTGAAACCACCAAATTGATCGTAGGTCAACCCTCCTACATGAAGTCAGGTTACGAGGCTCAATTGAAGTCAATGGTATTGCTGAAAAACCAAAAACAAGCTTTGCCACTCAAAACGGGCATCAAGGTGTATGTTCCGAAAAAATTTACTCCCGCTGGCCGCAACTTCATGGGTGTAGAAACGCCTGAAAGATTGGATTATCCAGTGAACATCGAAATTGTCAAAAAATACTTTACCGTTACGGACAACCCTGATGAGGCCGACGTCGCCCTAGCCTTCATCAGCAGCCCCAACTCGGGCATTGGTTATAGCGCTGAAGATGTGAAAAAAGGTGGCAATGGCTACCTCCCCATCAGCTTGCAATACGGTGAATACAAAGCCACCGAAGCTCGGGGAGTCAGTATTGCTGGTGGCGACCCACTGGAAAAATCGACCAACCGCAGCTACAAGGACAAAACCAATCAAGCCATCAACCATACTGACCTGGGCATGGTGACGGATACCTATGACAAAATGAAGGGCAAACCGGTCATCGTGTCCATCACTATGGACAATCCGATGGTATTCAACGAATTTGAAAGCAAAGCCAACGCAATTTTGGTTAATTTCAGGGTTCAGGATCAGGCCATTCTCGA
>NZ_JBBAKG010000184.1:0-6516 GCF_040403615.1 Haliscomenobacter sp.
ATGGGGATTGAAAATCCTTGTGTCGGTGGTTCGATTCCGCCCCAGGCCACCATTTGAAACCGTCGTTTTACTTTGTAGAACGGCGGTTTTTCTTTTTCCACAGCGTGTTTCACTCGTAAACGCCTACGCTGCGGGCACTTTGTCCCTACGTTGCTGTGACTTTGCTCTATGACGTACAGCACAGACACAGTGGCAGTGACACGGGAAACGAAACTCCGCTTGTCAGTTGCCGTACTCACAGCAGCACAACCCAGCATTTTGTATCTACGCGACGGCGACGTTGTGTTGTACAGACGCAGCCGCAGTTTGTTGTATCAATGCCGCTACCGACTTGCTGACGGCACGTGGCACAGAGTCAGCACACGTAAAGCGTCAGTTGAACACGCCGTTGCTGTCGCTTGTGATTTGTATGACGAAGCACGCTACAGACAACGCTTGGGTTTAGCACACCGAGCACACACGTTCGCACAAATCGCAGCGATTACAGTGGCAGAACTGCGACGCAAGATTGACGCAACGACTGGCAAAACAGCGTATCACAGCTACCTGTCGTGTATTGAACGCTACTTCCTTCCGTACTTTGCGGATAAACGTATTGAACAGTTGACACACATTGACATTTCCGAGTTTGAGGTGTGGCGTGACAGACAGATGCGACGCAAACCTAAAGCTTCAACGTTGCTGAACTTTGCAAGTGCGTGGAACAGGATTGTTGACACAGCAGTGAAGCAGGGATACATCAGCGAACGTGTGCCAGTTCCCAAGTTGACAACACGCGGCGAGAAAAGCAAAACACGTCCTGCGTTTACAGAACAAGAAGTAGAACAGTTGCTTGTGTTTATGGACACGTGGCGGCGACAGGGTAGTAGGTGTTGAACGTGAAATACGTCCGCTGCTACGTGACTACATTGAAATCTTGTTGTACACAGGAATGCGACATGGTACAGAGGCGATGGGCATCTGCTGGAACAACGTGGAGTGGCACACGCACAAAGATGTGCGGTACATACGCATTTGGGTTGACGGCAAAACAGGTGGACGTTGGCTCATTGCAAAACACGCTGCAGTTGACGTGCTGCAACGTTTACAAGCACGACAGCAAGACATACAGCATATGTCATTTGACGAGTTGGTGACGCAGCGTGTCACGCGAAAACTGTTTCGTTTCACCGACGGCTATCAACCACACAGTTTTGTGGGAACGTTTAGACGGTTGATGCGTGACAGTGGACTTGCTTTGACAGCAGACGGGCAGAACCGTACGTTGTATTCGTTCCGCCACACCTATGCAACGCTGGAACTGCTACGCAACAGTACGGACATACACACACTCAGCAAGCAGATGGGCAATTCAGCGGCAATGATTGAACGGCACTACTCAAAGTTGACGGCAACGATGGCTGCGGAGAGGTTGGCTTGATAACTTTTTGCACTTTTTGTTGTTAAAACAACAAATTAGGTAATTACGATAAGAAATTTACACGTTTTCGACTTCATACTTTGGACGTGAGCATTGTGTAGCCTCTTAGGGCGAGCGATGCGCTTTCCTACTTACTATGCAGCGGGAAATCACCATAAATCATGAGTTACGAAAAAGAAACTTCAGTCACGTCCGCTGAATTAGAAGCACTCATTCAGGGATGGGGCGCTAGCCCTGAAAAATCGATCGACCAATTTTATCCCCTGCGCTTTTGGTACATCTTTTTTTTAGCTCTTTTCTATTCCATCTGGTTACTTTTTGCTAATGACTCGGCGGTTCAGCGGATGACCACGGATGCAACAGATTCGGTCAGAATGGGACGCTTCTTGTACTTTCGGGGATGGTTTATCTTGTGCATCATTGTCTTGGGCAGCTACGCCTACTTTAAAAATTGGTATCCGGCTATTGTAATGAGTGCCCTTTTTCTGATGGCTTGTGTTAACTTGGTCTTTGATCTTTTCAACGTTTACGCCGCAGCACTTTCGCAGCCAACTCCGCAATTGACGCTAATGATTCTTGCCAGAATTATTGCCATTACTTTTTTGTACTTGTGTGTGAAGAATTCAAGTCGTCTACCCAATTTAGGAGACCGCGCAAATCTACTGCTCATATTCAAGAGGACTCAGTGAGATGCATGCAGTAGTCTGTCAACCCCTTGTCCAGTTGCAACATGTTGTTGGATGTGAGAATGAAAGCAGCACACATATGCCACTACAGATTTAGGCCATAGCTCCGACATTCACACGCTGTCAAAATGGGCGTTGGTAGACTTCTCAATTGATTTAATATATTAAGACTACAGATTGCATAGCAAGCTGTGAATGCTATTGAAATAGCATAGAAAATTAAGACAATTATCACAAAGGAAAATTATGGTAAACGAAACACAAGATCCACGTGCACTGTTAGCAAAAATGGACGCAGAAGAAAAGTCTGCACGAGAAAAAGCTGACAAACTTGCAGAAGAAAATGCAAAGAAAAAAGAAGAACTTTTGGCGAAGTTGCGTGCAGCAGACTTGGAGGATGTACTTGAAAAAGTCAAGTTGCACGGCTTTACCGCTACAGATTTGCGTACAGCATTGAAGAAAAAGGGAGCGAAGAAAGCAACGCCCCGCAAAAGTACTGCACGTAAAACCACAGCACGCAAGTCAACACCACGTAAAAAGACAGCCTAATCAGTATGCTGCGTTGGTGTCGCAGTACACCACGCAGCTGCTGATGCCAGATGTAGACAGGCGTATTGATGACATTCAATACGCTAACTACAGCATTCCAACGCTACAGCATGGTCAACGTCTGCTTGTGCAACGTGACCGTGCTGTCGGCAGTGCATTTGAATACGAGCACAGTGAAACTGAGTTTGTTGATGCACATGCTGCAAAGAAATATTCACTGCCAGACTTAGAGTTCAATGCTGCATTGAGCGGTGAACAACTACTTCAACTGGGCAAGTTGAATGAGTCACTGCGTAAACTCGTTGCAGATAGGAACGTTTCCGACACGCAGTTGAAACGTGTGCTGGATGTGCAGCAGTTTGCAGACTACAAAGAGTCACTAACAGCAGAAATGCACAGCAGCGAAATCACATATGGCAGCGGAATGCCAGATGAGTTGCACACCTACAAGCAGCTGCTGAAGGATGCTGACTTTCAGCACAACAAGTTTGAGAAGATGAGCGTGGACAAAAGGTTGGGACGCAAACGATTCCAGCATCACACATACGAACGTGCGAAAAGCAGTGTTGACAAGCTGTACGAGTTGGCACTGGAGCAGTTGGATGCAACATGCAGTTCTGCAGACCCTATGTTGCTGCATGCGATTGAAACATGGATGGACAGAGAGCTGGACTTCGATTCTGGTACAGACAGAAAGATCGGCATTGATGCTGAAACAATCCCTCGCATACGTGGCAGCAAAAGTAAAAATGCATTGGACAGTGGTTTGCCCAAGTTGAGCAAGCGTCTTAAGCGTAAAGAATGCCAGCTGCTGGCATTAAAAGACGCAGCGTGGAAATTGGCGTTCAAGCAGCCCGTGCAGTCAGAATCTACAGATGACGTGCAAGTTGTACGCAATGCAATACTGAATAGGCTGCTGCAGTTGCGAAATGATGACTTGTATTAAACCAATTCAACTGCTTTGCGTTTCATGTCATCGTGCACGGTGATGTACTTTTGAGTTGTAGCAATGCTGCGGTGGCCAGCAAGTGACGCAAGCACAAACACACTAATACCTTGTGACGCAAGACTTGTGAGAAAAGTTTTACCGCCACTGTGCGAACTTGCAGCACGTACACCAGCACGTTTGTATAGCCAGTAAAAGTGCTGTGCAAGTGTGTTGGGTGTAAATGCACGACGTGGTCCTCTGTGTGTGGGAAACAAAGGTTGTGTGCTGTCAATCCAAGTGCGTGAATGAATGTATTTTTCGAGTTCTGCTTGTAGCCTGCTATTGATGTACACAGTTCGAGCGTGATTGTGTTTGACACGATGTGCAGCAAAGAAAACTTCTGCACGTACAGTGCCATCTGCGTTTTGCACATCACCTAATGTCAATCCTGCAACTTCCGATACACGTAAGCCAGCCATTGCAGTCAGCATGAACATTGCACGATTGCGTCGTGCGTATGCGTGTTGTGTTGTGTAGTTCAGCACTGTGTTGATTTCTTCTGCGGTAAGTGATTTTGCTGCTGTCATTTGTAGCTCCAAATAAAGTTAGTGTTGTAAGTGTGCTTTCTTAGTTGCTGAGTGAGCAATAGAAACCTGAAGGTTTGGCGGGTTGATGTGGATCTGTTTGTTTGTACGAGGTTGCAGTGCCGAACAAACAGTTCACGCATAGTGTTATGTCGTGTATTTACCGCTGCAGCTGTGTAAAAGCCCTACAACACAGTTTTGACGGTGGGCATAGCCGTAGCGGACTACTTGTCTGAAAAGTCAACGCATAGGGCTGATTTGACGTGTTGCAGCGTGTGTTGCCCGAAATGGGTTCTACGCCCACAAAAATCACAGCTGCGGATTTTTTGCATCGGGTACTTAGGCTTTTCACCTGGTGATTTCCTACCTATACCACCTGCATGTGCACGAAAGTTTGGCCTTTGTATTTCTATTGTGCGTGTGATGTGTGTGGATGATGAAAGGTGAACGCAGTTCACCTGTGCTGCAACATTGTTCGCTCGCTGTGCTCACTCTCAATGTCTTGCACATGCTGCTTTGCATTTGAATATTATTTGTATTAGAATATTTCGATAGATTCAACCTACACGAAGCCTTAAGCAACAGGCTTCGCGTAGTGAAAACATTTCGATGAGTTCTTTACTACAGCACTTGTGCACAACCATTTGTAGGTAAGGGCGGTTTCGCTGTCTCCTTTTACGTGCTACTGAAACGCAACGCATTTGTGAAAGCCATAGTGCCAACCTTCACAGCGTTTGCAAGATGCTCGAGTGGCATTGCTTGCTCGTGTCGCACAGTTTTCATTGCCGACTTTGTGCTCGAATCTTTTGCCTTGAGTCAATCAGAAAGCAAATCCGAACGCATCCATTGTGGGTAGTGACAACAAGTCTCTGCTACCGCTCAGAACTTCCATCCCTGTGCACACCATTGGCCAGGTTTAGGGTGCATAACAACTGAGTGCACAACTCTCTATCGGTAGTGATTGGAGTGCAAACACTGTGTATCGGTTTTGTCTCCATAGTTATTTAGCAGTGACCAAATAAAACCTGCACAGAAGTGAGCGGTTGTTAGGCTGGTTTATGGCTTTTTGAGCAGATTGCTTTTACACACTAGATTTCGGTTGCTCACACCAAAAGACCGAAACTACAGTTAGTTCATTGCAACAAACAAAGGAGTAATGCAATGACAGCATTGAGTGGATTAAAGTTGACAGCTGCACAAAAAGCAACATCACTGCCGCCTGTGCAGCAGCGTCGAAAAAAGTTGGTGAAACGTATTTGGGAGCAGATTGAACTTGCACGTGCAGAACAAGCTGGTACTAAATTTGCACCCGTCAAACTTCGCAGCTACACAGACAAAGAATCGGGTGTACGCAAACAAGTTGAAACAAACAAGCGTGTCAAAGCGTGGTGGTTTACAGCAGACAACGGCAAGTTGGCGTTGAGTGTTCGCTTCGGACCCAAAGTGCTGGAGCTTGCAAAGGGCAAGTTTGCAGTTGAAGTTGCAGACAAAGCAGACTTGATCAACACATTAGAAGTGGTACGCACAGCAGTTGACAGCGGCGAACTTGATGATGCTATTGAAAACGCTGCGAAGAAACTGCGTGAAGGCTTTGCTCGTTGATGTTTTATATCTGTACTGTCAAGACCAAATAAATACGTGCAACAAGACGAGGTGACGTATGCGAATATTTGAGGCTGCCAGTGCAGAAGAACAGATGGCATTGTGGAAGTTGATTAGCGGCAGTGTGTGGACTGCAATAGAACAACAAGTTCAGCAGCAACAGCGTGAACGTGCTGCACAGGCAAAACATGCTGCAAAGGGCAAAGGTAAACGTAAACGTGTTGCCGCACCAGCTGCAATAACATTGCCTCCGCCACCACAACGTTCTGCAGCACAGCCACAGTCTGCAAACGCTGCTGCGGTAAATCCTGTGCAGACTGCTGCAAACGTTGCAACTAACGGTGCACGTTCTGCATCTTCTGCTGCAGATGTTGATGGTGATGTTGCAGGCACTGCAGACGTTGACATTGATGCTGCAGATTTACAGCAGCAGAAAAGCCGTCATACGAGTCAAAAGACGGGTGTTTGGCCGAGCAAAAGCAGTTAAAAAAAATGTTGGTGAAAATGACAACAGGTATAGTAAAAATACTTTCGCACACGGTTGACGCTTTCGTGCAGCGTTATTGCGTTGCGTTCGTCGCACACCACTTTGCATTCATGCTTTTGAACTTTGAATTTGCACGGTTCGCAGTTTGGAGAGGTGAGTTGAAAATCCTTGTGTCGGTGGTTCGATTCCGCCCCAGGCCACCATCTTTCAAAGTCAACTTTTCTCAGTTGGCTTTGTCGTTTCTGGACTTTCCCAATGCC